>DASVPT010000089.1:0-4268 GCA_036389535.1 Actinomycetota bacterium | reverse complement strand
GGTCCTCGTGTCGAAGCTGGGGCAGGCCATTCGATTCTCGGAAGGCAGCGTTCGCCCCATGGGCCGGCAGACCAGCGGCGTCGCCGGCATGAAGCTTCGCGACAAGGATGAGGTCATCGCCATGGTCTCGACGGCCCAGGGGGATGGGCTCCTGACCGTCACCAACAATGGCTTCGGCAAGCGGACGCCGTTCGCCGAATATCCGCGGAAGGGACGAGGCGGCTACGGCGTGAAGACGGCGCTGCTCACCCAGCGGGTCGGCGTTCTCGCCGGTGCGTTTCCGATTCGGAAGGACCAGGACATCCTGGTCATCGCCAACGACGGTGTGGTCATTCGTGTGCCGTCCGCGCAGGTCCGAAAGGCCGGGCGCGCCACGCAGGGCGTCCGGGTCATGCGATTGGAGAAGGGACGCTCCGTCGTTGCGGTCGCGCCGGTGATGATCAGCCAGACCGAGTAGCGGCCTCGGGCTCTCCCACACGCCGGAACGTCGCGAGCAACGCCAGGTCGTACACGATCTTCAGCGCTCCAGCGATCACGAACGGCGCGCCGATGTTCACCGCCTGCATGAGCTGACCGCCGAGCGCGGGTCCGGCGGGGCGAACCACGTACCGGGCGGTGTTCGTATACGCGGAGGCGGCCGTCCGCTCCTCCGGTCCGACGATCGTCACGACGTATGCCTGCCGGGCCGGCACGTCCATCTGACTGATGGCGAACCGGGCGAGGAGCACCGCGATCGCCAGCGGCAGGGACGGCATGAACGGGACCAGGAGCAACAAGACGTTCGACGGAAGGTGCGTGAACACCATGGTGTTCAGCAGACCAATGCGGTTCGCGACCCAGCCGGCCGCAATCGACGAAAACGCCTGGAGCAGCCCGCCGAAGAAGAACACCAGCCCCATCACCTCGGTCGATGCGCCGAACTTTCGATGGAACCAGAACACGATGAAGGACTGGATGACGAAGCCGCCGGCGAACGAGTCGACGGCGAAGAGCCCCGCCAGCCCGGCCACGCGGCCCTTCGACCGAACCAGCGGAAAGCGGCGGCCGGGCGTGAGCTCCGAGCCGGCCTCCACCTGTGACGACAACCGTCGAGCCAGCAGCGAGCACGCCACGCCGACAACCAGATACGCAGCGAGGAAACGCTGGTTCGCCGGGAGCGAAGGAAAGAATCGCCGGAGGGCATCCGGGCCGCCCGCGATCAAGGATCCGATTGACCCGGCGAAGAAGGCCACCGCGTTGTAGCGGGCGAAGGCGGCGGTGCGGCGGTCCGCGGCGGGAGCGGCGTGGGCGATCATCGCCTGTTCGATGGATGTGATGGGGCCGGACTCGTTCGCCTCGACGGAGATCGTGCCGCTCAGGGCGAGCACCGCCAGAAGGACGATCGAATCGCTGAAGGCGAACGCCGTCCCCGTTACCGCCATGACGACGAAGAGCCCGGCGTAGAGGCGGCGACGCCCAAACCGGTCGCCGATGGTTCCGACCACGATCGACATCACCGCGAATCCGGCCAGCATTGCGGTGAACACCAAACCAACTTGGGCGTCCGAGTAGCCGGCGTTCGCCAGCGCGGCACCCAGGATCACGCTGCCGAACCCATAGACGAGCGCACGAAGCGCCTGGATCATAAGAATGACGCGGAGGTCACTGCCGCCTTCTGATGAGGATCGATCGGCCACGACGAAACGATAATCACGTCAATGGACTGGTGAGCCAGCTTCGAGAACAGGGAATCGCTGTTACGGTGTCCCAGCCACAGTTGCTTGCCGAAGAGGCTCCGTACGCGTACAAAGATGTGTCCGAAATGGTCGAGGCCTGTGAGGGAGCGGGCTTCCAGGACCGCCGCACGACTACGACCCGTGGGAGTGGTGAAGGGATGAGAACCGCGTTTACCAGCGAGGGCACGAAGACTCGCGCCGATGATGGCCGTTCGATGATCCGCTCCGCAGAGCTGACGATCCGCCGGCTGGACGCTTGGTCGGTTCTCAAGGTGTCCCTGATCTTCTACTTCTGCCTGATGCTCGTGTTCATGTTCGCCATGCTGGTTCTCTACACGATCCTCGGTGTGATCGGGGTGCTCGACTCGGTCTCACGGCTGCTCACCGACATCGGTTTCGGCTCGCCGCAAACGGGGTTCACGTTCAACGGGCGCTGGATCTTTACCAGGCTGTTCTTGATCGGGGTGGCCGGCGTCATCGTCTGGTCGCTGGTCAACACCCTCCTGGTTCTGCTCTACAACCTCTGCTCCGACCTGGTCGGCGGTATTCGGGTCACGCTCAGCGAATCGAAATAGAAGGTTCAGACTCTTCTACGGAGCGTTGAACGCTACGACGAGTTCGCCGGTTAGGTCGTCTATTACGACGTTCCAGTCCGTAGTGGGGAAACATGGGGGACCCGAATTTCCAGGGGGGCCGTCGTTCGGGACGCAGACTCCCTTGAACTCGACCACCCAGACAGGAAGGAGATCGATCGCGGTACTCGAATATGTCGCGAAGAAAGGAGCGGCGCTTGTTGAGGATGAAGGGACGTCTCCCCATGCCACGGCAACAGCTTCTTGTGCGGTCATCCTAGGAGATGTTCCTGGCGCCGGCGGACCGAGCGTAATTCCGAGCGTGGGGTAATTCTGAGGTACCAACCAGTCTTCGGCGGAAAGCTGAGGTGGAGGAGATGGCCTGAGGGAAGAGCCTTCCGGCTCGTTGGACGCTAGCGAAATGCCAGCACCTACTAGGACCAGGAGGACAAAGAAGATCACTGCCCGGGCCGCTCGAATGACGAGTTTCGCGTCCATACATCCTCCCGGCCTTCATCGTAGACGCGACCGGCGAATCGAAATAGCGCGCTGAGCAGCGGGTTTCGCCGTTTCCTTTGACAGCCTGAAGGGCCCCCGCGTACCCTCTGCTGGAGCCTAGGCCCGGCGTTTCCTTTAGGGCCTGTAGCTCAGGTGGTCAGAGCGCATCCCTGATAAGGATGAGGTCCCTGGTTCGAGTCCAGGCAGGCCCACGACGGTTGTCGGAGGAGGAAACATGGGCGAGAAGAAGAAGGGCGGAAAGATCAAGAAGTTCTTCCTGTTCGCCGCGTTGGCAGGAATCGGCGGCGCGGTGGTGAGCTTCTTCAAGCGCCGGCGCGAAGGGCTGGAGGAGAGCGAATGGCAAGAGCTCCCTCCGCCGCAGAGCTAGCGGCCGACTGAGTCCTTAGGCGCGCGGGCCAGTGCCTCCCACAACCACATCTGCCCGGAAGAACGGCTTCCGAACCGAGCGCGGTGATGTCTACCTCTCCATCCTCGGCCTCCTGTCGAAGGAGTCCGAGGAGCCCGGCGTTCGCGCCATCTCCACCCGAGTCGCCGACAAGGCCGCGGAGAACGTCGTCGACGATGCCCTCGACACGGTTGCCGAAACGCCGCTCGCGCCGGCGGAGATCGCGCCGATCGAACGTCCCGAGCGGAAATCATTTTCGGCTTTCCTTCCCAAGCGCCCGGCTCGCACAGCGCCGATTGCACCCGCCCCTCCGGTTCGGGAGGAAGGCGGCGAGCGCCTCCGCGACGCCGTCACCGGCGCGGGAAATTGGGAGTCGCTTCGCCGTGAGGTCTTGAGTGAAACGGTTCGTCCCACGTACCGAAAGCCGTTCGTGTTGGTGAGCTTTTCGATTGAGCCACTCGACGACATCCGCCGCCAGAGCGGACCGCAGGTCGCCGACGACGTGCTCCGGACCCTGGTCGAGGTGATGTGGTCCTGCTTCACCGACGACGACAGGGTCTACCGATCGGGCGACAAGGAGATCACGGTCGTGGTCCGAGACGGCGACCGCTTCCTATCGGAGGGCACCCTGTCGAAACTCGACAAGTCGGTCCGAATGGCGCTGGTTCGGCGAAGCCTTCCCACCGTTCGGCTCAGGCTCGCCGCAAGCCCGGCCGCGCTGGCGGCGTACAACGTCGCCGGCCTGGGCGCCGTCCTCTAACCGGCGCCGCCGGAAGCACCCGCTCGGTCATTGCCGCAAACTTCTGTCATGTCCATGACCACGCTGGCGTGGGAACCCGTTCACGACGCAGCGGCCCGCGCCGGCGTCACCATCACGGAGCTCACGGAGTTCGAGGACGCGGCGAGAGTCGGTCGCGTGATCGCCGCGATCTGGGGTGAAGAGTCGGTTCTGGCCCCGCCGCTCATTCGAGCGTTTCAACACGCCGGCAACGTTCTGTTCGGCGCGACCGCCGCGGACGGCGAGCTGGTTGGGTTCGTCTTCGGATTTCTGGGATTCGGAGAGGGCGTGCACGTCCA
>DASVPT010000088.1:0-8452 GCA_036389535.1 Actinomycetota bacterium | reverse complement strand
TTCCATCGGGGGCGGGCCGCGACCGTGATTGCCGCGGTCGATGACGCGCCCCTCGGGGTGGTCGGCGAGCTCCATCCGAGCGTCGCCGAGGAGCTCGACCTGCCGAGAAACACAGCGATCGCGGAGCTCGACGCCTCGGCGCTCGCGGACCACTCCGCCGATGCAGTGACCTACGTGGACGTACCTCGGTTCCCTCCCGTGCGCCGAGACCTGGCGTTCACCGTCGACATCGATACACCGGCCGGGGAGGTCGCCCGACTCCTCGAGGACGCTGGCGGCGGTTTGGTGGACTCCATCGTCCTGTTCGACGTCTTCACGGGCGACCCGGTCCCGCCGGGAAGGAAGAGTCTCGCCTTCTCCGTCGACTTCCGCGCTCCGGATCGAACGCTGACGGATGCGGAGGTCGACTCGGCCATCCGAGAGATGGTCAACCGCGCCCGACGGGAGGCCGGCGCCGAGCTCCGCGCCTGACGGCTCGCTCTGCTGAAAGCGGGCCGGCTCTCAATTCCGCCTCCCGGGGTACGATTCGCCGGACGTGGCCGGCGATTACCTCTCCATCGATGACCTTGGCCCTGACGACCTCGGTCGCCTCCTCGACCTGTCGGAGAAGGTCAAGGCGTCGCCGTCGGACTATCAATCCCGACTGAGCGGCCTGGCGGTCGCCATGATCTTCGAGAAGCCGTCGACGCGGACGCGGGTCTCGTTCGAGGTCGCCATCGCGGCGCTGGGAGCGCACCCGGTCGCGCTGTCGTCGACCGAGCTGCAGCTCGGCCGGGGCGAGACCATCGAGGACACGGGGCGGGTGCTGAGCCGCTACGTCGACGCCGTGGTCCTTCGCACGTTCGAGCAGGATCGCTTGGAGGCGTTGGCGCGAGCCGCCGACATTCCGGTGATCAACGCCCTGTCCGATTTCGAGCACCCCTGTCAGTGCCTGGCCGACCTTCTGACGGTTCGCGAAAAGAAGGGCGACCTGAAGGGACTGACGCTCGCGTACATGGGAGACGGAAACAACGTGGCGCATTCGCTCCTGCTCGGCGGGGCGATGGCAGGAATGGAGGTCCGCGTGGCCACGCCCATCGGGTTCGAGCCGATCCCGCAGGTGGTGCACCGAGCCGAGGAGATCGGATCGGGGACCGGCGGACGAGCGGTGGTCGGGCACGACCCGAAAGAGGCCGCGGCCGGCGCGGACGTGCTCTACACGGACGTCTGGGCGTCGATGGGGCAGGAAGCCGAGGCGGACGAACGAAGCCTGGTGTTCCGGGAATACCGGCTGGATGAGCAGGCGGTCCAGCTCGCGGCCGCCGACGCCATCGTCATGCACTGCCTCCCGGCGCACCGCGGCCAGGAAATCACCGACGAGGTCATCGACGGGCCGCATTCGGTCGTGTGGGACCAGGCCGAAAACCGGCTGCACACGCAGAAGGCGCTCCTCCTCTGGCTCTTCGACCGGGCCTGATCGAACCGACAATTCCGCCAGCGGTCGCCCGGCGCGTCGGAGGGCCTCTCTAGAATCCCCATCATGGCCCGGGCCAACGAAGTCGTGGAGGCCCTCCTCACCGAGTACGCGGACCTGCTCTCCATCACCGGTGGTGACGCGTTTCGCGTGCGGACCTACGAGAAGGCCGCTCGATCGGTCGGCGGATATCACGCGGACGTCGCCACGCTGGACGAGCCGGGCCTCCAGGCGATCCCGAACGTGGGGGGATCGACCGCCAAGAAGATCCGCGAGATGCTCGAGCGAGGAACGTTTCGTCAGCTCGACGAGCTGCGCGAACAGGTTCCCGCCGGCGTACGCCAGATGATGGCGATCTCGACCCTCGGCCCGAAAAAAGCAATGTCGCTGTACAAGGACCTGCGCATCGCCTCGATCGAAGAGCTGCTGGACGCCATCCACGACGGCCGCCTTCACGGTGTGAAGGGCTTCGGGCCCAAGACCGAGGAGAACATCCTTCGTGGCATCGAACTGATGCAGCAGGCCGGGGATCGCGTGCAGCTCGGCGTGGCGATGGATCTGGCCGAAGAGATCGTTGGGGAGCTGTCGTCGCTCAAGGAGTGCACCAAGTGCACGTATGCCGGATCGCTTCGGCGCATGGCCGAAACCATCGGGGACATCGACATCCTGGTTGCCTCGCGCGAACCCGGCCCCGTGATGGAAGCCTTCGCCAACCTCTCCTACGTGGAGCGGGTGATCGCACGCGGCGACACCAAGTCATCCATTCGAACCACCAAAGGCCTCCAGGTCGATCTCAGGGTGATCGCGCCGGAGGTGTGGGGCGCCGCGCTCCAGTACTTCACGGGTTCCAAGGCCCACAACATTCGAACGAGAGAGATCGCCGTGCGGAAGGGGCTGAAGCTCAGCGAGTACGGGCTGTTCGACGCCGAGACCGAGGAGCTCATCGTCGCCCAGACCGAAGAGGAGGTCTACGAGCGCCTTGGCCTGCCGTGGATTCCGCCCGCGCTCCGGGAGGACCGCGGAGAGATTGAGGCGGCGCGCGAGCGAAACCTGCCAAAGCTCGTCGAGCTCAAGGACATCAAGGGCGACCTCCACACGCACACCAATCTCACCGATGGGTTGGCCCCCCTTGAGCAGATGATCGCGGAGGCCCGGCAACGTCGGTATGCGTATTACGCGGTCACGGATCACGCCCCGAACCTGTACATGCAGCGGATGACCGACGAGAAGATGCTGGCGCAGCGGGAGCAGCTTCGAAAGCTGGCGGGTCAAGGTGACATGGTCCTGTTGCACGGAACCGAGCTCAACATCGACCCGGACGGCGGCGTCGACTGGGGGCCGGAGTTCCTGGAGGGATTCGACATCTGTGTGGCCTCCGTGCACTCGCACTTCAACCAATCGAAGGACGAGATGACGCGTCGAATCGTTCGGGCCTGCGAGAACCCGCACGTGAATGTGATCGGTCACCCCACCGGGCGCCAGATCGGCGGCCGGGCGCCGCTCGAGTTCGATCTCGACGAGGTGTTCGCCGCGGCGGCACGAACCGGCACCGCGCTCGAGGTGAACGCGTTTCCCGACCGTCTTGACCTCCGCGACGAGCACGTCATGTGGGCGAAGCGGCACGGGGTGAAGTTCGCCGTCGATACCGATTCCCATTCCACCGTCCACCTCCCGTTCATGCGTTACGGCGTCGGGACGGCCCAGCGCGGATGGCTGACCAAGGACGATGTCATCAACGCCTGGCCGCTCACCAGGCTCAAGAAGTTCCTTCGGAAGGGGAGGCGCTGAGGTCCGCCACGCGGCTTCCCGCCCCGCTCCCGCGGTCGTTCTACGCCCGGGAGGCGACCGCCGTGGCCAGGGATCTGCTTGGCCGATTGTTGATTCGCCCCTTCAAAGAGGAGCTCCTGGTCGGACGAATCGTGGAGACCGAGGCGTATCAGCAGGACGATCCGGCCAGCCACTCGTTTCGCGGCCTCACCGCCCGGACGGAGGTGATGTTCGGCCCGCCGGGCCACCTCTACGTCTATTTCACCTACGGCATGCACTTCTGCATCAACGTGGTCACCGGAAACGACGGGGAAGGGAGCGCGGTCCTCCTTCGCGCCGTCGAGCCTCTGGAAGGACTCGACGTGATGCGCCGGCATCGAGGGGTGACGCTGGACCGGCTGCTCTGTGCTGGACCCGGACGGCTCACGCAAGCGTTCGGTATCGGCCGACGGCACAACGGGCTCGACCTGGTCAGCGGGGGCGACCTCTACATCGCGGAAGGAGAGCCGGTGCCTCCCGCCAGGATCGCCGCGGGGCCGCGGGTCGGAATCACCGTGGGGATGGAACGCCCCTGGCGGATGGTTGACGCCACCAGCCCCTTCCTTTCTCGACGGACCGTCCGGCCCGCCGCCGCCACGGCTAGACCGACGGCGAGGCGGAAGGCGAAAGGGGAGACGGCGTCGGACCCGGGGATGCAGCGTTCCACTGGTCCAGGGGCGCGGCGACCGTGATGACAACGGTCCCGTCCTGAAGGGCCGAGACGCCGGGAGCCGGGTCCTGTGAGATCACCGTTCCGGGCTCCGCGCCCGGGATCGGTTGCTTCTGCACGGTGACCACGAAGCGCTCGCCCTCGAGGGCAGCACGGGCCTCGGCCTCCGCGAGGCCGACCACCGACGGCACGGGGATCAGCTGGGGCCCGGCTGGTTCGACGCAGATGTCCGTCGGCTCGGTGCCCTTCATGAACCGGCGGACCTCGATGTCCGTGGGAAGCGTGTAGTTGTTGGCCACGCACCCTTGCTTCACGTCGATCGGCACCGACACGTACTCGATGTGGGGCATGCGCCAACGCTCGACCGGCATCTTTCGCACGGCGTCGGTCATGAACGTTCGCCAGATCTCCGCCGGCCAGGAGCCGCCGGTCACCCGGCTGAGTCGGACGTTCGGATAGACCATCGAGATCTGCCTTTGGGGGAACCCGACCCAGACGGCGGCCACCATCTGCGGCACGTATCCGACGAACCACGCGTCGCGCCACTCCTGCGCGGTTCCCGTCTTTCCCGCGACCGGGCGGCCGATACGCGCCGCTGTGGCGGTACCGCGCTGAACGACCTCCTGAAGGATGTTGTTCGTCACCCATGCCACGCCGGGGGGCAACACCCGCTCCGGGTGCGGCTCGGCTTGGTACACCACCCGGCCGCGCGCGTCGGTGATCTCGGAAACGACCTGCGGAGCGACGTGCTCGCCGAGGGTGGCGAGCGTTCCGTAGGCCGATGCCATCTCGAGGGTGTTGACCTCGTTCGCACCCAGCACGGCCGACGGAACCGCCGCGAGGCGGCTGGTGATGCCCATCGAGTGAGCGGTCCGGACCACCCGGTCCGGACCGATCTGCATGATCAGCTGTGCGTACACCGTGTTGACCGACCTCACCGTGGCTTCTTCGAGCGTCATCGCTCCACCGGCCCGCCCGTCGTAGTTCTGGACCGGCCAGGTGGGAGGGGAGTATCCGGGAGGGAGCCGCAGAGTCAACGCCGGCGGCGCGGAGTAAACCTCGCGCGGCGAGACGCCCATCTCCAGCGCGGCAACCAGGGCGAAGGGTTTGAACGCCGACCCGGCCTGGCGTCCGGTCGTGCCGCCGGTGGCCAGGTTGAGCTTCGCGAGCGGATCGGTCCGCGAGAAGTAGTCGCGGCCGCCGACCATCGCCCTCACGGCACCCGTCTTCGGATCCAGGACCGTCATGGCGCCGTAGGGATCGTGGGGTTGCCCCAACACTCGCTTCACCGCTTGCTCGGCGAGGTGCTGAAGCTGAAGGTCAATCGTGGTGTGGATCCGCAAGCCGCCTTCGAAGAGCCGGTCATAGCGCTCTTCGAACGTCTTCCCGAACGCGCGGTTGGTGAGGAACCAGTGCTTGACGTAGTCAACGAAATAGGCAGCCGCATATCGCTCATGACCAAGAAGGTCGAGCCCCAGCGGCGCGTGCCGTGCTCTGCGAAACGCCCCACGACCCAGCATGTGGAGCGAACGCATTCGTTTCAGAACGAAGTTGCGCCGTTCCACCGCTAGATGCGGGTGGAACACCGGGTCGAGCCCGGACGGCGAGGAGATCAGTCCAGCGAGCAGAGCAGCTTGCGAAAGCGACAGTCGCTCGGACGGGCGGGAGAAGTAGGTCTTCGCCGCGGCCTGGACCCCGTACGCGCCCTGCCCGAAGTACACGGTGTTGAGGTACATCTCGAGAATCTTGTCCTTTGAGTACCGCTTCTCCAGGGCGTAGGCCAGCCGCGCTTCGCGGATCTTTCGGCCGAACGTCCGCGCATCGCCGGTGATGGTGTTCTTCACCAGCTGCTGGGTGATGGTGGACCCACCCTGGACAACGCGGCCACGGGCCGCGTTCTTGACCCCCGCGCGAAGAATGGCTTTCGCGTCGATCCCGTGGTGGAAGTAGAAGCGCTCATCCTCGGCCGCGATGACGGCCTGCCGGAGCGCCCGAGGCATCTTGCTGATGGGGATGAGGATTCGGTTCTCGGTCGCGTGCAGCGTCGTGATGGGCCGGCCCCGGGCGTCGTACATGATCGAGGTCTGGGGGAGCGGCGGGATGCGCGGCGTCTCGGTGGGAAGGCTCGGGAGTCGACAGGCGGATCCAGCGAACGCGAGGAGCACCGCCAAAGCGGCACCGACGTGTCTCCGACGCGTGCCCCTGTATCGCCTGCGCATGGTTGTCGTATCTGCCTCGGCCACTCGACGTAGCCCTCTAGATGTTTCGGCAGGTCTGAGAGAGCACTGAGCCGACCGACACCGATTCGGCGAGAGGCCTTGTTAGCATCCGCCCACATGAGCGCAGCGAACGATGCCGGTCAGGCCCTCCGTACGCTGCTCGAGAACGCCGCCACCGTCATCAGGCCGGAGGAGCTCCAGGAGCGCCTCGGCCAGGCCGCCGCCGAGGGTCGCTCGCTCCGGGTCAAGCTCGGAATCGATCCGTCACGACCGGACCTTCATCTCGGCCACGCCGTGGTTCTTCGGAAGCTGCGGCAGTTTCAGGACTTCGGGCACGTTGCCGTGCTGATCATCGGGGACTTCACCGGTCGGGTCGGCGATCCATCCGGGCAGTCGGAGACCCGTCCGTTCCTTTCCGAAGCAGAGATCGAGGCGAACGCTCAGACATATCTGGATCAGGCGGGACTGGTGCTCGACATGGACCGGGCGGAGGTCCGGCGCAACTCCGAGTGGCTCGGCGCGCTGTCCATGGCGGATGTCCTTCGGCTGACTGCTTCGTACACGGTGGCCAGGATGCTGGAGCGGGACGACTTCCAGTCACGGTACCGGGAGGGGCGCCCGATCAGCGTGGTCGAGTTCCTCTATCCGTTGATGCAGGCCATGGACTCGGTGGCGGTAAGAGCCGACGTGGAGATGGGCGGGACCGACCAGACCTTCAACCTCCTTGTGGGGCGCGATATCCAGAGGGAGTACGGCCAGGCGCCGCAGATCGTGTTCACCATGCCGCTGCTGGAGGGCACCGACGGCGTGCGAAAGATGTCGAAGTCCTTCGACAACTACGTGGGTCTGACGGATTCCCCCGACGACATGTTCGGAAAGCTGATGCGTGTGCCGGACGAGCTCATCGATCGCTACCTGCGACTCTGCACCACCCTCACGAGCGATGAAATCGATCGCACTCTTCAAGAGTCGAGCGAGGGAGGGAACCCGGTCGCCGCCAAGCGGCGCCTGGCCGGAGAGGTCGTCGCCCTCTATCACGGGGCCGCCGCCGGAGCCGACGCCGAGCGGCGGTTCGACCAGGTCCACCGGGAGCGAGAGATTCCGGCCGACGTGCCCGAAGCCGAGATTCCGCCCGGGGCGGTGGCGGACGGAAAGGTGTGGTTGCCCCGGCTTCTGGCTGAGCTAGGCCTGGCCGAATCGAACTCCGCGGCGCGCCGGCAGATCGAACAGGGTGGCGTCCGCATCGACGGCGATCCGGTTCTCGATCCCTCGCTCGAGGTCGACGTAAAAGCCCTGGTCGGAAGGGTTCTGCAGGTGGGCCGGCGGAAATTCGTGCGGATCGCCGACGGGTAAACCGCCCATTGACGGTTCGCTCGAGGCTGCCGTACCATAGCCTCCGCTTCGGGGGACGCCCCCCGAGACAAGGATCCCGAATGGGAGCCAGCTTTCTGACAATGGAACACGGTAAGGAGGCCCACTGACGTAGCCGACTTTTAGAGCCGGAATGCGTCAGGGTCCGCCGGTGCGAGCCGGCGGTCTCTTTGTGTCCAGAGGTCGGAGAGCAGGACCACAAACGGGACTCGCACCTTGAGAACTGAACAGTGTGCCAAAAGCCAGTGCACTCCCGTCATGAGAAGGAGCTCGGGGGCGCGCGTTGTCGCGTGTCCGGGGTCTTTCGAGTGACGCGGATTCGTACGAACAAAGTCCGGACGGACAAAAACCGGCCGGATCCGATTCTCTTACGGAGAGTTTGATCCTGGCTCAGGACGAACGCTGGCGGCGTGCTTAACACATGCAAGTCGAGCGATCGGCCTTGGGGGGGTAACCCCCCTTGGTACGGAGCGGCGAACGGGTGAGTAACACGTGGGTAACCTGCCCCAGGCACCGGAATAACCCCGGGAAACCGGTGCTAATACCGGATGCCCTCAGAGAGTCGCATGGCTCATTGAGGAAATGGATTCCGCTTCGGGAGGGTCTCGCGGCCTATCAGCTTGTTGGTGGGGTAACGGCCCACCAAGGCGACGACGGGTAGCTGGCGTGAGAGCGTGGCCAGCCACACTGGGACTGAGACACGGCCCAGACTCCTACGGGAGGCAGCAGTGGGGAATCTTGCGCAATGGGCGAAAGCCTGACGCAGCGACGCCGCGTGGGGGATGAAGGCCTTCGGGTTGTAAACCCCTTTCGGCAGGGAAGAAGCCGCAAGGTGACGGTACCTGCAGAAGAAGCCCCGGCTAACTACGTGCCAGCAGCCGCGGTAAGACGTAGGGGGCGAGCGTTGTCCGGATTTATTGGGCGTAAAGCGCG
>DASVPT010000087.1:0-4139 GCA_036389535.1 Actinomycetota bacterium | reverse complement strand
CTTCCGATTGGTTCCTGGAGAGCCATGGCACCCGGTACTCCAGGAAAGATCAACGTCACCGATTGGGCAGCGCGAGGGCGTTTACGCGGCCGAGGATCCCTACCCTGGGCCCTTCGACATAGGGCCGTCCGCCGCGGCGGCAGGCTACTTCCTGAATTTTTGTCCCCCATGCGGCGAGACATCGGGTCTTACTCGGACGCTCGACGGGGGTGCGACATGGGAGCGTTTCGGCCTACCTCAAGAGATTCGTGGCGAGCCAATCGGACTGTCCTTCATCGATCAAAACAACGGGTGGGCGGGCATCCTCGGAACCCTGGCGAACGCTCGAGGTACATCGTCGAAGGTGTTCGTCGTCAGGACCTCTGACGGGGGGAGCACATGGTCGACGGTCGGTTTCTACGATCCGGCAGGTTAGGAAGCCTCCGATCTCCCGGTCAGTAGAGTGTCGGCGGCCAGGTAGCTAGTAGGGACGAAGCGACGGGGACGCGAATGCGTGATCGCCCGAGATCGTAAGCGAGGGGACAAGATGCCAGAGGCGCCAATGGAGGATTTGGAACGTCGTCGCGACGCTCGGCGAAGAACGCGTGGAATCGGCGCGGCAGCCGTGGCCTTCGTCGTTGCGGCATTCGGCGCTATCGTGCTCTACGGTGCCTTTCACCACCCTCCAGAAACCCCAAGACAGACGGCGCGGTCTCCTAATCCTCGGGTCGGTCCGCCAAGCCCCCAAGCGGCGAAGCAGTCACCGCCGCCCGCATCGACTCTTCAGTTCATCGATCCCGAGCACGGCTGGATGGTCGTCCACGGCCATATCGTCCAGACGACCGACGGTGGCAAGACATGGAGCGAACAGACCGGAACGTCGGGAGCCAAACTCCTGCAATTCGTCGACGCGACCCACGGCTGGGCTGCCTCCGAGACCGAGCTCTGGCGGACGACAGACGGTGGATCGCACTGGGAGAGTCTTGGAGACGAGGTACTGACGTCGTTCCAGTTCCTCACAGACAAAGAAGGCTGGGCGGTAGAGGGCGGACACGAAGAGTCCGTGGGCCTTCTGGTCAAGACGGACGACGGCGGCAAAACGTGGGCCTCGCAAGACCTTCAGGCGAACTCGGTCTGTTTCGGTGACCGCTCCGGCTGGGCCACTGGGCCGTCCGCAGGGGGCGTCGCGCTTCAGCAAACGGTTGACACCGGGGGGGATTGGACTGAAACGACGGTCCCCCTTCCGAATGCGGATCAAGTTCCCTACACGGCGACGCTGAGTTGTTCAGGAAACCAGGCGTGGCTGGTGGTCACGGGCGATGCCGGCGCTGGACACGTCGCCTATGCCGTGTTTCGAGCCGAGGGTTCGGGTGAGGCCAAGGCGGTTGTCCAAGATGGGTTTACGCATCCTCTCGGAGACCAAAAGGGCGTCTTCCAATCGACGGACCCCCAGCCCGGCCCGTTTGCCAGCGTGGGTGGATCGAACGGGAAGTTCGTCACCTGGTGCCCTCCCTGTGGGCCGACCTCGGCCATCAACCTCACGGAAGACGCGGGGACCTCCTGGGAACGATCAGAGTTTCCTCAATCAGCTCAGGACGAACCGGTGGGACTTTCCTTCATCGACGAGAACCAGGGCTGGGCGGCGTTCAGCGCGGTGCTACCCAACGCCGGAGGGCAGACCTCGAACGTTTTCCTCTTCGCGACGTCTGACGGCGGAAAGACCTGGTCGCAGCGGGGTGTCTACCGGTCCGCGCCCTAGGCCCGGCCGCTGTTCGTCCCGGGCAAAATGGTGTCGACGGCACGCCAGCAGTACCAGGCGGCGGGAGTTCGGTAGGGCTTGAAGCGCTCGCCGAGGGTGTGGAGCTCCTTCGGCTTCGGCAGCTCCCGCAAGCCATAGATCAGCGCGAAGCCCTTCCGGACGCCGTAGTCGTCGACCGGCCACACGTCCATCCGCCGGAGCTGAAAGATCAGGAACATCTCGGCCGTCCATCGCCCGATCCCTCGGACGGTAATCAAGCGTTCGATGACGGCCTCATCGCGCAATCGCTGAATGTTCTCCAGCGGAACCGTTCCGTCGAGCACCTTGGTGGCGAGGTCGCGCATGGACGTCGCCTTGTTTCCCGAGACCCCGGCCCCGCGAATCGCCTCGTCCGGAGCGGCAAGCAGCGCCTCCGGGGTGAGGTGCCCGTCGAACAGCGCGATGAATCGGCGGTGGATCGCCGCCGCGGCGGCGCCCGCCAGCTGCTGGTAGAGAATGCTCTCGACAAGGGCGGTGAAGTGGTCGTCGCGCGACTTCGCCAGCCGGAAGGGTCCCACGCGCTTGATGAACCGCCGCATCACCGGATCGCGTTTCGCGAGCTCGGTCGTTGCTTGGGCGAATGACACGCGTGGCATTTGCCGATCAGCTTACGCGTGCTCGGGCTCCGAGACAGCGGCGGTACACTTCACCCGTGGACGCTGCGATCACTCCGAGGCTCCAGCGCGTCGGCGTACCCCGGCTGGACCGGTCGGCCGTTTCAGCCTGACCGTCCGGAGCACCCTCCACTCCACATCCGCCGTCAAACCTTCGCCCTGACGCGAGGAACCTCATGACCACCGAGCCGAAATCCATGTCCCATATGGAAGGACCCATGCCGACGGCGTACGACCCGAGCACCACCGAGCGGCGCTGGTACCGGGAATGGGTCGAGCGCGGCTACTTTCACGCCACCCCGAACTCCGGCCGCGAGCCCTTCTGCATCGTCATCCCGCCGCCGAACGTCACGGGCGCGCTTCACGCCGGTCACGCCCTGAACGGAACGGTGCAGGACGTGGTGGTTCGCCGAAAGCGCATGCAGGGCTACGAGACGCTCTGGCTCCCGGGAACCGACCACGCCGGGATCGCCACGCAGGTCGTGGTGGAGCGCGACCTGGCCAAAGAAGGGATCGACCGGCGCGAGATCGGCCGGGACGAATTCATCAACCGCGTTTGGGAGTGGAAGGAGAAATACGGCAACACCATCGTCGAGCAGTTCAAGGCGCTCGGCAGCTCGTGCGATTGGGACCGGCTGCGCTTCACCATGGATGAAGGCCTGGCTCGGGCGGTGCGCGTCGCGTTCGTTCGGATGCATGAAGACGGCCTCATCTATCGCGGTGAGCGGATCATCAATTGGTGCCCGAAGGACACCACGGCGCTCTCTGACTCCGAGATCGAGCACGAAGAGGTGGATGGAGAGCTCGTCACGTTTCGGTACGAGTTCTCCGATGGCTCCGGTCACATCGACGTGGCGACGACGCGGGTCGAAACGATCCTGGGCGACACCGGCGTGGCGGTTCATCCCGACGACGCGCGATACCGAGATGCGGTCGGCAAGACCGTCCGGCACCCCTTCCGCGATGAGGACCTTCCCATCGTTGCCGATGCGGGCGTCGATCCGGAATTCGGGACCGGCGCCGTCAAGATCACACCCGCGCACGATCCGCTGGACTTCGAGATCGGGCAGCGCCACGGTCTTCGGCCCCTGAACGTCCTCACCGCGGAGGCTCGAATCTCCGACGCCGCTCCCCAAGAGTTCAGAGGACTCGACCGATATGCCGCCCGGGCCCTCGTGCTCGATCGGCTCCGCGAAGCCGGGAAGATCGTCAAGGAGGAGCGCCCATACATCCACGCGGTCGGGCACTGCTACCGCTGCCACACCGAGATCGAGCCCTGGCTTTCAGGGAAGCAGTGGTTCGTGGCCGTCGAGCGCCTGAAGGGTCCGGCGAAGCAAGCGGTCGAAGACGGACGCATCACCTTCTCCCCGCAGCGATGGGCGAAGCCGTACCTGCAGTGGCTCGACGAGCTTCGCGACTGGAACATCTCTCGCCAGCTGTGGTGGGGCCATCAGATCCCGGTGTGGTACTGCCCAAACGGCCACGAGTTCGCCGCGACCGAGGATCCGGACGCGTGCAGGGAATGTGGGTCCACCGACATTCATCAGGACCCCGACGTCCTGGATACCTGGTTCTCGTCTCAGCTCTGGCCGTTCTCGACGCTCGGATGGCCGGATGAGACCGAAGACTTTCGTTTCTTCTACCCGACCAGCGCCCTCGTCACCGGCTACGAGATCCTGTACCTCTGGGTCGCGCGGATGATCATGAGCGGGCTCTATCTCGCGGGTGACATTCCGTTCCACGACGTC
>DASVPT010000086.1:0-3285 GCA_036389535.1 Actinomycetota bacterium | reverse complement strand
CGCGTGGACCTCGCGGCCGAAGAGCCTCGCGGTCATCTCGGGCGTCACCGTGACCTGGTGGGTGACCTGCCGACCAACGCCTGGCCTTCGCGCCATGTCGGTACCATGCCGAAAGAATGAGCTCACCGCGAACCGGCGATGGTGCCACGGTCACTCGTCGGATCGAGCGCGTCCTCGAAGAAGAGGCACCGGTGTGGGGGATCGAGCCGGTTCCGCCGCGCCACCGCCTCCTGTCGGGGCTGGATTTCGTCGTCCTCTGGGGCGATCTGGCCATAGGGCTGCTCGTGCTGTTGACCGGCGCCCTCCTCGTCCCGTCGATCGGCTTCCCGCAGGCGCTCCTGGCGATCGTCGTTGGCTCGGTGATCGGATCCATTCCGCTCGCCCTGGTCGGCATGGCGGGCGCCAGAGAGGGCGTGCCCGGGATGGTTCTCTTCCGCCCGGTGCTCGGCGTTCGCGGCTCCTACGTCCCTTCGGTGCTCAACGTGGTTCAGCTGGTGGGATGGACGGGCTTCGAGTTCTGGGTCATGGCGCTCGTGGCGAACGAGATGAGCAGGCGCCTGTTCCACTTTTCGTCGTACTGGCTGTGGCTCGGTGTGGTGGCGGTGATTTGCACCGCGCTGGCGCTCGGCGGGCCGATCCTGTTGGTCCGGCGGTGGTTGGAGAAATTCGGGGCGTGGGTCGTGGCTGGCGTGGCGGCCTGGATCACGATCAAGGTGCTCACCACGGCCGATCTCGCCGCTCTCTGGAACCGCGGCGGGGCCGGGGGCTATCCCGGAACCTTCTGGCTCGCCGTCGACCTGGTCATCGCCATGCCGGTGTCGTGGCTGCCGCTGGTGGCCGACTACAACCGGTTCGGGAAGCGCGGTGGATCGTCGGCCGCGGGCACGTTCGCGGGATACGCCATCGGGAACGCCTGGTTCTACGCGGTTGGCGCGCTGCTCGTGTTGGCGGCAGGACTGACTGACGTCACGCCGGCCGGTCTGGGAAGAGCGGTCGCCGCCCTGGCCGGTGGCTGGATCGTCCTGCTGGCGCTCCTGGTTGGGGAGACCGACGAGGCGTTCGCGGACATCTACTCGGCCGCCGTGTCCAGCCAGAACGTGAGGTCGAAGCTGCCGCAGCGAGGCGCCATCCTCGCCGTGGCCATCGCCGGTGTGGCGCTGGCAGCGTTTCTTGGTCACGAGCCGACGCTCGCCGTCGGGAACTACGAATACTTCCTGCTCCTCCTCGGATCGGTGTTCGTCCCGCTGTTCGGCGTGTTCGTCGCCGACTACTTCGTCCTCAATCGAAAGGCAGAAGCTCGCGTCCTGTCCGAAGACGACCGGCACGACAATGACTCGACATCCTCCGGCGGTGGTTCATCGGCGCTGAGCGCCGTCGCGGCGTGGGTGGTCGGCTTCCTCATCTACCAGTGGAGCGTCCCGACGCCTTTGGCCGGGTGGCAGCACTCGGTCGAGACCGTCTTCCATGGATGGCTCCACCTGCCGTTCCCACTGGCGAACTCGGCGGCGGGAGCGAGCATCCCTTCGTTCGCGGTGGCGCTGCTCCTACACCTCGCGCTGTCGTGGCGACGGCGTTCCCGCGACGAGTCGGCCTCGCTGCCGTCCGGCGCTGCGTAGCCGCTAGTACCCGTCGCCCGAGCTGGATCCCGACTGACCCTGGACCACGGTGACCGTGCCGGTCATCCCCTGGCCCTTGTGGTACTTGCAGAAGAATTCATAGGTTCCCGGCTTCAGCGCGCCGCCGATCGCCTCGAGTGACGTGGTCTGTCCGGGCTGGGTGTCGATGTCGACGACCGTCCCGGTGATCGAGATGTTGTGAAGCGAAGCTCCCTTGTTCTGGACCACGGGGCCCTGATCGGTCCGAATGGCGAACGTGGCGGGGACGAATTTGAAGTCCTCTTCGACGATCTCCACCGTCGGCCCGCTCGGCGGGGTGGGTGTCGCTGAGGCGCCCGGAGCGGACGCCTGAGGCGTGGCGGCGGGAGGAGCTGTGGACGTGCCTCCGCCGCAGGCGGTGAGGACTCCAAGGGCGACCGCGACCGCCGCGGTGATTCGAACCATGCGAAACAGCATAGCCACCCCCTCGCGCGTTCGGCCGGTCGAGCGCCGCCTATTCGTTGAGAACCCGCGGCGTGGGCGGAGGCCCCGCCACGATGAACACGACGAGGGGATCGACGGAGGCGTTCGTCACGGTGACCTCCGCTCCGGCCGGAACGAGGACCGTTCCCCACTGTTCCAGCCGGCTCCGTCTGCCGTTGACCTGGATCGCGGCCTCTCCGGCCAGGATCGTGAACTGGGCGTCTGAATCGGCGTCCTTGACCGGGCCGATGGCCTGGTTTCGGTCGAGGCACACGACCTCGCTCCACAGGTGTCCGGTTTCGAACACCGTTCGCCTGGTCACCTCGTCTGGAGAGAACTGGACGAAATCCTTCAGGTTCTCGATCTTCACGGCTTGTGCCCGACCGCGATGTTCACGTCGCGGAAGTCGCTGAACCGCGGAGGGAACCGTTCGGCGAACACCTCGCGGGTTCGTCGGCGAAAGATCTGCCACACCTCGTTTCCCAGCATCTGGCGGAGAAATCGTCCGCTGGCGCCGATCTCGCGCGACTCGAGGTACTCGTCCGTGCTCTCGCCGAACTGATATTGGCGGCGCTCGATTCTGATGTCGCGAAGCCCCGCGTCGTGCAGCACGTCCCGCAGGCGATTGGCATCCGTAAACAGGTCCGCCCACGGCATGGCTCGCTGCCTGGCGTCCAGCAGGATCTCGTGCTCGGCATATTGCTCGGCGACCTCGTCCCACGCCCGGGAGAACTCGTCGTCTCCCGGCCCCCACGCCGTCACGCCCATCCGGCCGCCGGGCCGGAGGACCCGCATCATGTCGAAGAGCGCCGTCTCGTAGCGAGCAAAGTGGCTGAGGACGAAGGACGCCAGCACGTGCGTGAAGGTCTGATCTCGAAACGGGAGGTCGATCGCCGTGGCGGCAGCGTAGAGCGGTCCGCCGCCGGCCGGCGCCGCTTGATTGAGCATTCCGATGCTCGCGTCTACGCCGACGACTCTCCCGCCGGGCGACGCGATCCGCGCCGCCTCCCGGGCAACCACCCCGGTGCCCGTTCCCACGTCCAGAACCTGCGCTCCGTCCGTGATGCCGGCCAACTCGACGAGGTCACCGGCCGGCAGCGCCATGCGGGGAGCGTGCACCCGAGCGTATGCGCCGGCGATGTCGTCGTACGTGCGCCAGTCCGCCTGGTCGCGCTTGCCGGCGGTCTCGGCCGAACGACCCGCCGAA
>DASVPT010000085.1:0-8461 GCA_036389535.1 Actinomycetota bacterium | reverse complement strand
GAGGGCGGCGTGCCCAACCTGGTGGTCGATCCCGTGTTCGTGTCGAAGCACGGCGATCCGTTGCTTCGAACGGACGCTGTCGACGCGCTCCGGCGCCGGATCCTCCCGCTCGCCGCCCTGGTGACGCCGAACCTTCCGGAGGCATCCGGCCTGGCCGGCATTGAGGTGAAGAAGAAGGACGACATGGCGGACGCGGCAAGGCGAATCCTGGACCTCGGGCCGGGGGCGGTCCTGGTCAAGGGCGGCCACCTGGAGGAAACGCAAGCGGAGGATCTCTTCTTCGACGGAACGACCTCGGAATGGCTTTCGACCGAACGCATTGACACCGTCCACACGCACGGGACGGGATGCGTTCTTTCCGCGGCGATCGCGGCCTATCTGGCTCGAGGAGAGACGCTCGTCGAGGCGGTTCGCATGAGCAAGGAGTTCGTGACGCAGTCCATCCAGCACGCGGTTCGGATCGGGCAGGGGATCGGACCGGTCAGTCCCGGATGGCGGCTCCTGGCGCCGCCGGAAGAGCGGACCGGACCCGGCGCGGAGGCCGAGCCGGCCGAATAACGCGGATCAGCTGGGGCGGGTCACCTTGCCGGCTCGCAGGCACGACGTGCAGACGTTCAGACGGCGCGGGGCTCCGTTGACCAGCGCCCTCACCTTCTGAATGTTCGGGTTCCACCGGCGGTTCGACCTGCGGTGCGAGTGAGACACCTTCATGCCGAATCCAGGCGACTTCCCGCAGATGTCACAGACCGATGACATGGCGAGCCGATGGTAGCAGCGCGAAGGGTTCCGGCCGATTACGGACGATTCGGCCGGCTCCGCAGCGCCGCGAACACGAGCGCTGCCGCCGCCACCACGGCGAGAGCGCCGATGATCAAGAACCCGGCCACGGATCGATTCGACGAGGGCGCCGGAGCCGGGGGTCCGGGCGACCGACTCGAGGGTGCAGCCGGTGAGGGTGTCGGGGAGGGACTCGCTCCGCCCACGATGCGGATTCGCCGCGGGTTGGACGGCACGATATCGACGCCGTCGGTGGCGATTGCCCGCAGCGAATACACCCCGGACACGGTGGACAGAGGGACCAGCGCCGTGAGGCGAGCCGGTCCCGGTTGATGGGTCGATCCGGATCCCAGCCGTACGAACGTTCCCTCGCCCTCCAGGGCGACGGAGAGTACGGAAAGCTGCGGGACGGACACCCTGACGGCGAACGTCTTCCCCGCACGCACTCGCCGCGGAGCGCGAACCAGTCTCGCCGCCGGAAGCCGCCGCAGCGGCCCCCTCGAATGCTCGAGGTGGATGTGCTTCCCGCCGGTCACGAGCCATGGACCGGGGACGGCCGTCCGATTCTCCACCCGCACCGGCCCCGCGGCCTCCAGCCGGACGGCCTTCAATCCGGTAGCGATCCCGATCCGAATCGTGTCGGGCTCGGCGTATCGATGAGGCGAGAGGCCGCCGTAGTAGGCCTGCAGGATCTGCCGATAGGAGAGGCCTCGCTTCGCCTTCCCGTAGGCCCCCCACTGCACCATCCCGATGCCGTGTCCCCACCCACGGCCTCGGATCATGAGTGTTCGGCCGGAGGTTCGAAGCCTGAGCCAGTGCGACGGGACGGTCTGGGGGAGCCGGCCATCGGCGTTGAACGACGGATACCTATCCGGCTCGAGGCAGTGAGCCCAGTTGTTGAGAGTAGAGCGGAAGTCGTCCACGCCGATCTTCTTGACGGTCTGACCGCCGCGAACGCGGACTGTCGATCCCGCCTGCCGCACCGCGTCGATCCGGCGCTTGCCCCAGTGTCCGCCGGCCCGCAGAAACCGACCCAGATCGCGAAACGATATGTCCGCCTCCCAATGTGAAAGCGGTGACGCGCCGTCGTCGTGCTCGGGAACGGGCCGGAGATATGGAAGGGGGTCGGAGCCGAAGACTTCGTCGTTGCCGTAGGTATGGCCGTTCGACGTCGAGAAGTACAGCGTCTCCGCGGGCTTATCGCGGAACAGGAGGACCTGGTGTGAGGTCGCACGGACGGCAGCCCGCCACCTGCCGCCGTAGGGGCCGTGGGAGACCGCCATACCTGCATAGACCTGACATGCCGGTGTGGCGCAGAGGTCGTAGCCGAACGCGGCACCCTCATCGGTGGCCCGTCCGATCTGAACGGCGGCGTACGAACGCGCCGCAACCACCTGCGCCTTGAGGGCTTCCGTGGGCCACTGTCTCGGCACCTCGGCCAGGCCCTCGAGATACCGTTCGAATGGGAGGACGCCGATCACGAAGAGCCTGCCTTCGGGATCCTTGCCGATCTCGATCGTTCCCGGGTAGCGCGCTCGCAAGACGGGCTCAACCGGTCGCTTGCACGGCGAGTCCGCCTTCGGGTATCTACCGAACACCTGAATGGAGGAGCCCGGCGCCGCGACGAAGCGGATCCTCGGGAGCCGGCGTGGAGCCGAACTGGCGATGGGGATCCACGCGAAGCCGGCCACGAACGCCGCGACGACGGTGGCTGCGATCAACCGGCGCGGCATGCGACCGACGCTAGCAGGGGTGCTTGACTGCTCCGCTACGACCGAGCTCCAAGCGCTCGCTCGATGGCCTGTCGAAGCCGGCCCGCATCGACGGCCCCGGCCCATGTGAAGGTCCGCTCGCCGGTTCGTGAAAAAACAACAGTGTTCGGCTGACCGACCAGCCCGAGGTCGGTGTAAATCGCACCGCTCGAGTCGAAGACGCTGGGATACGGCCAGTCGAAGCGCCGGATGAAGTTTTGAGCGGGGGCCCGCAGATCGTTGATGTCGACACCGACGAACTGCGCGCGGCCCGCGAACTCCCGCGCGAGGCGAGCGAGCTCTGGCGCCTCCTTGATACATGGGCCGCACCACGAACCCCACACGTTCACCACGACCGGCGCGCCACGAAGCTGTCCGAGCAGCGTGCGGAACCGCGTCGAGTCGAAGTCGGGGAGGCTGCAGGCCGACGACGGCAGGAGTGGGGCGTTGACGCCGCGAGGCGGCACCACCCGAGCCCCGCACGCCGCGGCCGATGGTGCGCTCGAGGGCGGCGGTGTCTTCCCCGCGCACGCACCCGTCACGAGGGACAACCCGATGGTCGCCGCGGCCACCGACGCGACGGCGGTGAACCTTCGTCTCGGCGAGGGAGCCCCAGCTCGTTCGTGCACCATTCCATTGTCCAGTGGAGCGGGGGAAAAGGCGCGGCTCGTCGAGTGCCCGAGATATAATCCGCCGGAACTTGCGTCTCTACCTGCGGTTTTGATGTCCTCCGCCCTCGATGCCCGGACCCTCGCTCGGGCGATGCGTCTCTTCGCAACTGCCCTGGAGGACCATCGCGAAGAGCTGAACTCCTTGAATGTCTATCCGGTTCCCGACGGGGATACCGGCACCAATCTCTTCCTGACGACGCGGTCGGTGGTCGACGCCATCGGCCGGGTCGACCCAGATGCGGTGACGTTCGAGACGGTCGCTTCCACCATCGCCCGGGCCTCCCTGATGGGCGCCAGGGGGAACTCGGGCGTGATCCTTTCGCAGATCCTTCGAGGCCTCTGCGAGGCGCTGCCCTCCGAAACGAGCGCTGACGGCAGGCAACTCGCGGCCGCGCTGGAGCATGCCTCGTACGAGGCCTATCGCGCGGTCGCCCACCCCGCCGAGGGGACCATGCTCAGCGTGCTCCGGGACGCCAAGACCGCGGCGCGAAACAGCGCCCGGACGAACGAGACCTGCGGGACGGTCCTCACCGCGGGCCTGGTCGCGGCGCGAGAATCGCTCGAGCGGACCCGCGAGATCCATGAGGATCTGAAGCAGGCGAACGTGGTCGACGCGGGTGGCAAGGGCGTGGTCATCCTCCTCGATGCGCTTCGCGCCGCGGTGACCGGCCAGCAGATGACGGAGCGTGTCGGACCGTTCGGACCGGTCGGACGGGAGCACTCATCACGCGACGGGACACCCTCCACCCTGACGTTCGAGGTGCAATACCTGCTCGAGGCGACTGACGATGGGGTTTCGACTTTTCGGAGAGCGCTCGAGCGGCTCGGAGACTCCATCGTCGTCGTGGGCGGGGGAGGGCTCTTCAACGTGCACGTGCACACGGATGACGCCGATTCGGTGATCGACGCCGCGCGTCGCATCGGCCATGTTCGCGATGTGGCGGTGACATCGCTCATCGATCAGATCGAGTCGTGCCTGGCAGGCGAGGCGCGAGCCGTTCGCGTGGCCGAGCACACGTCGTTGGTGGCGGTGGCGGAGGGAGACGGAATCGTGCGCGCGTTTCGGTCGCTCGGCGCGGTGGTCGTCATCGGAGGGCCCGGCAACAATCCCTCCGTGGAACAGGTCATGCGCGCCATCGACGCCGCGCCCGCGGACGCGGTTCTCGTTCTTCCGAACCACCGAAACGTGATTCCGGCGACCGAACGGGCGGCGGCGCAATCCTCCAAGAAAGTGGTGGTGCTCCCGTCGCGGTCCCTCGCCTCTGGCCTTTCCGCCGCCGCCGCGTTCAACCCGGCCGTCGACGCGGACGAGAACGCCCGGGCGCTCAAGGAGGCACTGTCGCTGTCGTCATCCGCCGAGCTGGCCCGAGCGGAGAGAGACGCGACGACGCCCGTCGGCGCCGTTCGATCCGGCGATTGGATCGCCACCGTCGAGGGCGAAGTCGTCTACTCCGGGCCGTCGCTCGAAGATGCGGCCGCCGTGGTCGGCCGGCGGATGGGCGGCGAGGATGCGGAGCTGCTGACGTTGATCGTGGGCGCGGACGTGCGCGACGAGGAGGAGCAACGAGTGCGGACAACGCTCGCCCGATCCCTGCCGCAGTTGCGCCTCGAGGTCCTGAGCGGCGGCCAGCCTCGCCACCCGTTTCTGATTGGAGTCGAGTGAGCCCGCTGGCGCTTTCCAGCCGCGTCGAAGACATCGACACCCGTCTTGCGAATCGCAGGATGGGCTTTCGGGACAAGGGTCCGCCCGCTTATCTGGTGTTGGAAGAGGCGCTGGGCATTCGAACCGTGGAGCAGCTTCTCCGGCACTATCCCCGGCGCTACATCGATCGGACCACAACCACACCGATCCGCGAGATCCGCATCGGGCAGGAAACGACGGTCATCGCGAAGGTGAAGACCGTCAGGAAGGCCATCACCAAGCGAACCAGGAAAAGCATGGTGGTGGTCCAGCTCTACGACGGAACGGGGTACCTCGACCTGACGTTCTTCAATCAGCCCTGGAGGGCGACGCTGTATCGCCAGGGAATGGAGGTCGCGGTCACGGGCGTGGCGGCGCTGTACCAGAAGCGCCTTCAGTTGGCGAAGCAGGAGGTCGAGATCCTTCGCGGCGCCGATGCGGAGATGGTCCACATGGGCCGGATCACGCCGATCCATCCTGCGACCGAAGGAGTGTCCAGCCGAACCATCCGCGAGCTCATCCATCGAGCCCTGCAGCGCCTGGACACCATTCCCGACCCGTTCCCAGCCGAGATCGTCGGCGAGGAGGACCTGGGTTCGGAAGAGGAAGCGCTCCGTACGATTCACTTTCCGGAGGATCCGGCGGCCCTCGATCGAGCGCGCGATCGATTGAAGTTCGACGAGCTCTTCACGCTGGAGCTCGGGGTCGCCTATCGAAAGCGGCGCCTCGAGCGAACCTCCCGCGGCGTGGCCCACCCGGTGGACGGCGAGCTCACCGCCGCGCTGATGGAGTCTCTCCCGTTCGACCTGACGGGCGCGCAGCGCCGCGCGATCAAGGAGATCGAGGAGGACCTGGCGGCGCCGCGCCCCATGAACCGCCTCCTGCAAGGCGATGTCGGATCGGGAAAGACCGTCGTCGCGCTCTACGCCGCGCTGATCGCCATCCAGGGCGGGCACCAAGCCACGATCATGGCGCCGACCGAGGTGCTGGCCGGTCAACATCTCCGAACCATCGAAGCCTTGATCGGACGAATCGGTGGACGATCGCTGCTCGCTTCGGCGGCCGGGGCGGGGCTGCACGGCCAGCAGAGCCTGTTGGATGGCGAAGCGGAAGACTCCTCCGCCCCTCCCGTGTCGCGGCCAATCACGTACGCGCTGCTCACGTCCGTGGTGACCGGCAAGGACCGTGAAATCGTCCTGGAAGGCATTCGAAGCGGTGAGGTCGACCTCGTGGTCGGGACTCACGCCCTTGTCCAAGAGGGTGTTTCCTTCAAGGACCTCGCTGTCGCGGTGGTCGATGAGCAACATCGGTTTGGCGTCCACCAGCGCGTGGCGCTGAAGGAGAAAGGGATCCATCCGGACGTCTTGATCATGACCGCCACTCCCATCCCGCGGACACTCTCGCTCACGTACTACGGCGATCTCGACGTGTCGGTGCTCGATGAGATGCCGCCCGGACGCCATCCCGTCAGCACACGGGTCGCCCGGACCGCGGCGGAACGGACGGCGGCCTATCAACTGGTCCGCAACGAGGTCGCGGCGGGACGTCAGGCGTTCGTGGTGTGTGCGGCCATCGACGAAGGAAACCGGCTGGAGGTGCGTGCGGCTGAGAAGGAGGCGGAGCGTCTGGCCAAAGAGGTTTTCCCCGACCTTCGGATCAGCCTGCTCCACGGGAGGCTCCGTCCGGTCGAGAAGGAATCCGTGATGGCGGCGTTCCGCGGGGGAGAGGCGGATGTGCTGATCTCCACCACCGTCATCGAGGTCGGCGTCGACGTCCCGAACGCGTCGGTGATGCTCGTCGAGAACGCCGAACGATTCGGCCTGGCACAGCTGCACCAGCTCCGCGGACGAATCGGCCGGGGCGCAGCCCGCTCGCACTGCGTCCTGTTCGACGAGAGCCCTCGGGAGAACGTCGATGCCAAGGCTCGGCTCGAGGCGATGGCCCGCACCAACGACGGCTTCGAGCTGGCCGACGAAGACCTCAAGCTTCGCGGCGAGGGGACGCTGTTCGACATTCGCCAGTCGGGGCTGCCCGATCTGCGGCTCGCGCGTTTGGCGGAGGACCTCGAGTTGGTTCGCCGGGCCCGAGCGCGGGCGTTCGGCGTCATCGACCAGGACCCGGCGCTGGACCGCCACCCCGAGCTCATCGCGCTTCTTCGATCGACCTTCGTCGGAGACGCCATCGACTGGCTGTTCCACAGTTAGCGTTTCTTCCATGAGCGACCGCGACGCACCCCGGCGGCGGAACCACCCGTGGTTCGCACGCATCTACGATCCCGTGCTCGCGCGCCCGGCGGAGAAGTGGGAGGGGAAGTACCGAGATGAGCTCTGCGCCGAGGCCGAGGGAGTGGTTCTCGAGGTCGGCGCCGGAACGGGCATGAACTTCTCCCACTACGCGACCGCCACGAGGGTGGTGGCGATCGAACCCGAACCCAACATGCGCGGCCGCGCGGCCCGCCGCGTCGAGGCTGCTTCGGTCCCGATCCGGTTGCTGGGGGCGAGCGCGGAACGGCTTCCATTCCCAGACGAGACCTTCGACACCGTGGTCTGTTCGTTGGTGCTATGCACGGTCGGCGATCAGTCGGCGGGCATCGCGGAATGCCGCCGCGTTCTGAAATCGAACGGGTCCATGCGGTTCTTCGAGCACGTTCGTTCGATGGGCCTGCGCGAGGCTCGGTGGCAGGACCGCCTCGAACGACCGTGGGGATTCTTCGGCGGGGGTTGCCACCCGAACCGCGACACGCTGGGGGCTTTCGTCGAGCACGGATTCACGGTCCGGTTTCGGCGCTTCGCGCCACCGATCCCGGGAGGCTGGTTCCTGCCGCACGTCATCGGGGTCGCCCGGGCGGGAAGCCAGGCCGAGCGAGGCGGGGGCGCCGCTTCGCCATGAGAGTCGTCGCCGGGTCAGCGAAAGGGACCCGGCTCGCCCCCGTCCCGGCCGGCACGCGGCCCGTCTCGGACCGGGCGCGAGAGGGGCTCTTTTCGAGCCTCGGCGGCGCCGTCGAGAACGCCCGGGTCCTCGACCTGTTCGCCGGGACCGGCGCGCTCGGGATCGAGGCCCTCTCCCGCGGCGCCGCCACAGCCGTCTTCGTGGACTCCGCCCCCGCGGCGGTGAAGATCATCACGGAGAACCTCCGCCGGACCAAGCTATGGAAGAGCGCCGGCGTCCGCCGCATGGATGCCGTTCGATCGCTTCGAACGAAGCTCGGGCAATTCGACCTGGTCCTGCTGGATCCTCCCTACCGGCTGCCGGACCGATCCGTGGACGAGCTGCTGGGGACGCTTGCCGGCGGCGGGGCCCTCGCCGCGGGCGCCATAGTGGCCCTGACCAGGGCACGAGGGAGTTACATGCCTGTCATTCCGCTAGACTGGCGCGAGGCGAGGAGGCTCTCGTACGGCGACTCGCTCGTCCTTGTCTTCCAGGCCCCTTGACGCGAAGGAGGATCCCGAGGTGGGGGCGGCCCTCTGTCCCGGGACGTTCGACCCGGTCACATACGGTCACGTCGACATCTTCCAGCGCGCCAGCGCGTGCTTCGACACGCTGGTGGTGGCGGTCCTCGAGAACCCCGGCAAGGACCCGCT
>DASVPT010000084.1:0-14152 GCA_036389535.1 Actinomycetota bacterium | reverse complement strand
AGTTGCCTGTTCGACCGGCTACCTCCCCGACAACGGCCGACTACGCCTCGGGATGACGATCACTGCTGGATTGTCGGCTACCGTCTGGCTTATCGGGTCAGCTAGCGTTCAATTACCTAGTCAATGGGCAATTGTTTGATGTGGGCTGCCTGACGCTATCAGGACAAAACGGCTACGTTTCCTAAGCCGTGTGTCGCAGGTTCGATTCCTGCCGGGGCACCGCTCAAATCAGTTAGCCGTCAAGCAGGATGCCGATGTGCGCCGCCGTCTTCGACCCGCCGGGCGGCTATTCCCCGGTAGATCCATCCACCGACTCTCGGATGAGGTCGGCGTGGCCGTTGTGCCGGGCGTACTCCTCGATCATGTGGCACAGGATCCATCGCAGGCTCGGCGCCGTGCCGTCGGGCCATTTCCGCTGAGCCAGCTGGTCGAGGCCGCCCTTCGCCAGCGCCTCTTGGACATTGGAGCGCGAACGCTCGACCGCCGCTTGCCAGATGGCGCGAAGCTGCTCCGGCGAATCGTTGGCAGCCGAGTGCCACTCCCAATCCCGATCTGCCTCCCAGTCCACGGTGTCCCATGGAGGTTCAAGGGCTCGCCCGTGGAGGGACCGGGAGAACCAGTGGTCCTCAACGTAGGCCAGGTGCTTGAGAAGCGCGCCAAGCGTGATCGTCGAAGCGGCCGCGGTTGCGGATAGGCCGGTGGCATCGAGTCCCGAGCACTTCCACGCCAACGTGGCGCGTTGGTAATCGAGGAAACCGAGGAGCGTTGCCGTCTCATCGGCAGCGAGGGGAGGTTCCGGGCGTCCTTGCTCGTCCACGACGACGGTCATGCCCGAGGAGTTTAAGCCCCGACCAAGTGCACCAAGCACCAAGCGGAATGGATTCCATTGACGCCAATGGGAAGATCTATCTCGACTTGGGGGGCCTAATCCCTTGATGAAGACCTACTGGATGCGATCTGCTGCGCTTGCCGCCGCCATGGGGTTTGTGGTGGCTACTGCCATGACCAGCGCCGCCGCAGACTTCCATGAGGTTTCGATCGTCAACAGCAGCTCAGCGCCAGGCGCGTTCAACCCGCAGAGGATCAGCATCCCCCAGGGCGACTACGTTTCCTGGACGAACAACAGCAGCGCGACTCATACCTCGACCGGGAACTCACCGCTCAGTCTCTGGAATACGGGATCGATCACGTCCGAAGGCACGGTCGACGTGCTCTTCAAGGCTGCCGGCGGATACCCATACCACTGCGACATCCATCCCTCGATGACCGGGCTCGTCCGAGTTCCGATAGAGCGCACCCCGTCCTCCGGCCTCGTGGGAACGCAGTTCACCATCAAGACCGCATCCGAGGCGCCGACCTCGCCCTTCGTCTACGACATCCAGAAACGAAGGGGGAAGAACGGGACGTGGAAGGCGTGGAGGACGCTCTCGGCATCGAACACCACCACGTTCAAGCCAGGCTCAGCGGGCAACCATTTCTTCCGAGGCCGGCTCCGTAATACCAACAAGGATCCCGACGCTTCGTCCAGCTGGAGCCCGGTTCGATCCGTATCCGTGACGTCGTGATGCCTGACCGAGACGCTCCCACTGCCGACGCCGCGCTCGACGCGCACATCGACCCGGTCGCCGCGTCCGACGAATACCGCCAAACCTTGCTCGGGCTACTGGGAGACCGGGACCCGGTCGACGTGATCTCCTCGCTTCCCGATGAGGTTCAGCGCGTGATGGACGAAGCCGGCGATCACCTCAGAAATCGACCGGAGCCGGGTGAGTGGTCGGTCATCGAGCTGGTCGGCCACCTGGTTGACGCCGAGATCGTCCTGGCCGGCCGGTACCGCTGGATCCTCGCGCATGACGAACCTCGGATCATGCCGTACGACCAGGACCTGTGGGTCGAACGCCTCCATCACCAAGACGGCGATCCCGCCGAGATGCTGGCGCTTCTCAGAGCGCTGATCCGCTCGAACATCCAGCTATGGGAGCGTTCGTCGGAGGCCGAGCGGGCCAGAGTCGGTCACCACGAGGAGCGAGGCCCGGAAAGCTTCGACCTCTCGTTTCGAATGCTCGCCGGGCACGGGCTGTTCCACCTCGCGCAGATGCGCCGAACGCTCGCCCAAGTAGCGGGGTCGGGTACTACGAGCTGACGGGGCCGGCCGCTACACTTTGAAGAGCGGACGGGCGTTCGCACCATCCCTTCACTCGAGGACTCCATCCATGCTGCAACGCGAAGACCTTCGAAACGTGGCCATCGTGGCCCACGTCGATCACGGCAAGACCACGCTCGTCGACGCCATGCTCTGGCAGACCGGAACGTTCCGCGCGAATCAGGACGTCGCGGTGCGAGTCATGGACTCCATGGATCTCGAGCGCGAGAAGGGCATCACGATCCTGGCGAAGAACACGGCCGTCCGGTACGGAACCACGAAGATCAACATCGTCGACACGCCCGGCCACGCAGACTTCGGCGGCGAGGTCGAACGGGCGCTCACGATGGTCGATGGGGTGCTTCTGTTGGTCGACGCGTCCGAAGGCCCTCTTCCGCAGACCCGCTTCGTGTTGAGGAAAGCCCTCCAGGCGAAGCTCCCGGTCGTGCTGGTGGTGAACAAGGTCGACCGGCAGGACGCCCGCCCCAAACAGGTCCTCGACGAGGTGTACGAGCTCTTCCTGGACCTCGGAGCCGACGAGAGCCAGATCGAGTTCCCGATCCTCTACTGCAACGCGCGAGCCGGCACGTCATCCATGTCGCCCGATGACGACGGCGTCGATCTCAAGCCGCTGTTCGAGACGCTCCTTGACCATATTCCCGCCCCCTCGTTCGATCCCGACCATCCCCTCCAGGCGCTGGTGACGAATCTGGACGCGTCGCCGTACGTCGGACGGCTGGGAATCTGCCGGGTGCGACAGGGGACCATCCACCGTGGGCAGCTCGCCGCATGGTGCCGGGCAGACGGCTCCATCGAACGGGTCAAGGTCACCGAGCTCTACATCACCGAAGCGCTAGAGCGCGTTCCGGCGGAAGAAGCGGGGCCGGGCGAGATCATCGCCATCGCCGGCCTGGCCGACGTCACCATCGGCGAGACGTTGGCCGACCCCGACGATCCGCGGCCCCTGCCGGTGATCACGGTCGACGAACCTTCGCTTTCGATGACCATCGGGATCAACACCTCACCCCTTGCGGGCCTGGACGGATCGAAGCTCACCGCGCGGCTGGTCAAGAATCGCCTGGACGCCGAGGCTGTCGGGAACGTCTCCATTCGCATCCTGGACGCCGGCCAGCCAGACCGGTGGGAGGTCCAGGGTCGCGGCGAGCTACAGCTCGCGGTCCTGGTAGAGCTGATGCGACGCGAGGGCTTCGAGATCACGGTGGGCAAGCCGCAGGTGATCACCAGGACGATCGACGGGCGGCTCCACGAGCCCGTCGAACGCGTCTCCGTCGACGTGCCCGACGAATACCTCGGCGTGGTGACACAGCTCTTCGCCCTTCGGAAGGGCCGAATGGAGGAGATGGTCAACCACGGGACCGGCTGGGTTCGCATGGAGTACATCGTTCCCGCCCGCAGCCTGATCGGATTCCGGACCGAGTTCATGACGGAAACGCGCGGCACCGGCCAGCTGCATCACGTCTTCGAGGGCTACGAGCCGTGGCACGGAGAGATCAGCACTAGACCGACCGGTTCGCTGGTCGCGGATCGGCGTGGTGCCGCGACCACGTACGCCCTGTTGAACCTTCAGGAACGAGGAACGATGTTCGTCGGCCCCGGCGCCGAGGTGTACGAGGGAATGATCGTCGGCGAGAACTCGCGGTCACAGGACATGGACGTCAATCCGACCAAGGAGAAGAAGCTCACCAACATGCGGTCGGTGTCGGCCGAAGAGCTGGTCCGGCTCATCCCTCGTCGCGAGTTGTCGCTCGAACAGGCACTCGAGTTCGTCCGCGAGGATGAATGTGTGGAGGTGACGCCGAGCATCGTTCGCCTTCGGAAGGTCGTCCTCAAAGCCGAAGAGCGAGGGAAGCTGCGAAGCCGGACGCCGTAGAGGGGAGGCGGGTCACCCCACTTCCCCTCGATCAGCTTTCGACAGATCAGGCGGTCGGACTCAGCCGGCGAGCCTTCAGCCGCTGGAGCGTCAAGACGGCAACGCCAACCACAACCACGCCGATCACGACGAGCCACGGCCATGCGACGCCCGACGCCGGGAGCTTGTTCGAGGCGGGAGCGTCCTTCGGCCGCACCGGGTTGGCCTGCGGTGCGGTGGTTCCCGGCGCGGAGGATGGAACGCCGAACCCTCCCTGGGACTTCGACGGGGCGCTGGGGCTGCCCACGACCACGGCCCCGACCATTCCCGGATGCACGATGCACGTGTAGGGGTAAACGCCTTCGGTTGCGAAGTCAGCGGTGACGCTCTCTCCCTGGCCGATGGTGTCGTAGCCGGTCCCCCACTCGCCGGCCAACCCGGTCACCGAATGTTCGGCGGCGTCGCGATTCGTCCACGTCACTTTGGCGCCCTGCTTCACGTACAGAACCGTTGGAAAGAAGCAGATGCCCTTGGCGTCGACCTTCACGCCGGAACCGCTGACCGTCATCGGGTCGTGACAACCGCCCCCGGCCGACGCCGTACCGCCGAGGAAGACCGGACCGACCACCGCGGTCGTTAGCCCGACCAGCAGAAGGGCTCGAAACCTGTGCGCTGCCTTGAACATTGACGCCTCCTTCACTGGGCCGTCTCGACCTCTTTACCTGCCGAAGGCGCGAAAGGTTCCCGTCAGCCGATCGATTCAGCGACCGCCAGCGCGCGGTTCAGGCTCAGGGCCGACTCCAGGCGGAACGTGAGTCCGTCCTGCTCCCAGACCAGCGCGCTCCCCGACAGCCGAAGGGTGTCGTGAATCTCGTTCCCTTCAGCGTCCACATAGGCGAGGTCGTGAGCTCCCTTGATCCAGTAGCCCTCTTGTCCATTCACGCGCACGAACGTCGTTTGCGTGGAGAAGACGATCTTCTTGAGCAGCGGTCTATCGATACGAGCGCGAAATTCGCTGATCAGTGCCCCGACGCCGGTCTGAGAGGTCTCCGGCAGCCCTGCTCGAGGCCGGTAGAACAGGAAGACCTCGTTACCGATCGAGAGCGGGCGGACGAACACCGCATCCGGGGGACCCAGCGCGCCGGGCACGACCACCCGAAAGCCAGCCGCCCTTTCGGCCTGCTGGATCGTGGCCGCACGGCCCAGGTCCAGGCCCTCGCCCAGGCGCCGGGTGGGCGCGGGCGGCGGGCTCGGCGTTTGGGTGATGCGAATTCCTCGCAGACCGAACCACTGGGCGACGGCGTCCCTCACCCCCGGCGAAACGACCACCACAGCGGAGAACGCGAGGATGAGGATCACCGCGGCTGCCGCGATCAGTTGCCACGCCGGGGGTCGGGTTCGAATCGGGCGAACCGCCCGGCGTTCCCCGAGCGCCCGGAGCGACCTCGGGCGCCGTGGCTGCGCTCGCAGCCGGTCGCCCACCGCCGAGGCGACGTCGAGCTCCGGCGGCCACTGGACGCTCGGGGCCAGGTCTCTGAGTGCTCGTTCGAGCTGGGCGTCGGTGAGTCGAGTCGTCACGGGACCTCCGTCTCCTCGCTTTCGCCCCCGGCCGTCCCAGCCGTCCGCAGCTCCTCGCGCAGCCGCGAAAGGGCGCGCGAGAGCCGTGACTTCACCGTGCCGACGGGACACCCGAGTGCCGAGGCTGTCTCCGCTTCCGAGAGATCGAAGAAATAGCGGTACGCCACCACCAACCGGTCCTCTACGCGGAGGTGGTTGAGTGCCCCGACCAGCTCGTGCCGCAGTTCCTGCCCGAGAGCCGCCACCTCCGGCGATGGGGCCGCATCGTCCGATGGACGGCTCTCGGCCAGGCGGAGGGCGAGGTTGCCCCTCCGACGCGCGGCGTTCCGCCGATTGATCGCCTCGTTCGCCACGATGCGGAGCAGCCACGGCCGAAACGGCGCGTCTTCTCGAAAGCGGTCGAGCGCGTAGTACGCCTTGACGAAGGCCTCCTGTGCGGCGTCCTGCGCGTCCGCCGTCTGCCCCGTGATGACGTGCGCGGTTCGAAGAGCGATCTGCTGATGCATGCGAACGAGCTCCTCGTACGAGCGGACGTCGCCATGCTTCGCCCGCTCGACAAGCTCCGATTCCTCCAGTGGACGGCCCTCCATGGAGCGAGTGTCACTCCATGTACCACCCGGCGGGCCAGATGGTTCCCGCTGGCCGGCGCGCCCTCAGGCGCTGCGAGCGGTTTGGAGCGAGTCGAGCAGGTCCTTGGAGACCGTGGCGATCTCCTCCACGGCGCGGTCGAAGACCTCTGTATTCACGCGCGAAGGACGGGTGAACCCGCTGACCTTCCTCACGAATTGCAGGGCCGCCGCGCGGATCTCCTCATCGGTCGCCGGCTCCTCCGGATTTCGCAGCTTCTTGATGCTTCTGCACATGCGCCGAGGATAATGGACGCTCGATGCATCGCCCCAAGCCCGAGTCACGCCGCCGAAGATCGCTCGTCCTTCACCCTTTCCTGCTAGCCGCGTTCCCCGTTCTCTTCCTCTTCGCACACAACCGTGAGGAGGGGATCGGGATCCGGGACGTCCTGTTTCCCTTGGGACTCACGCTGGGCGCGATCGCCGTTCTCTTCGGTCTCGGGTGGCTCCTGTTTCGAAACCTGAAGGCGGTGGCGCTCGTGGTCTCGGTGTGGGCGCTGCTCTTCTTCTCCTACGGCCGGGTGGCCGAGGGCCTCGGGAAGGCCCGGATCGGTGGAGTCGAGATCGCCGACGATGCGGTCCTGCTCTCGGTGTGGGCGGCCCTCGCCGTGGCGGCTATCGCGGTGGCGTACCTGGCGCGAAGGCGACTGTCAGGAGCCACCACCGCGCTCAACGTGGTGGGCGCGGTGCTGGTCGCCATGAACCTGTTCTCCGTGGTGTTCTCACGGCCCACCGGGACCGAGACCCCGCAGGCACAGCGTGACGCATCGCCCTCGATGGCGTCGCCGAGCGTCCGGCCGAAAAACCTGCCCGACATCTACTACATCGTGCCCGAGGACTACGGGCATCCCTTCGTCCATCGACAGTGGTTCGGGATCGACACGTCGTCGTTCGAACGTTATCTGCGAAACAAGGGCTTCTACGTGGCCGATCGGAGCATGTCCAACTACCAGAACACCCACCAGTCCCTGGCGTCGTCGCTGAACATGGAATACCTCAACACGTTGGTTGGAGACCGACCCACCCTCCACGGGATCTACGCGAAGCTCCAGAACTTCAAGGTCGCGAACTACCTGCAATCACTCGGCTACCGGTACGTCCACATCGGCTCTTGGTACAAGCCGACGGCGAAGGACCCAACGGCCGACATCAACCTGAACTTCGAGGACCTGTCCGAGTTTTCGAGCACGCTCTATCAGACCACCGTCCTCCCGCCGATCTTTCGAACGTTCGGCGTGGCGGAGGACAAGCTCGATCCTCGGCGCGCCAAGTGGAAGCGGACCATCGCGGAGTTCGATCTGGTCGGCCGGGTGAAGCGGATCCCCGGACCCAAATTCGTCTTCGCGCACCTCATGTTCCCGCACTACCAGGGACCGAAGCCGCCGGAGCACACCATCGACCGCAACGGCAACTTCATCACCAAGAAAGAGGAGGAGCGCCGGTCGTACCGCCGGCTGTACGGCGACGGGATCCTGTTCGCGGCCAAGAAGATGGAGCAGGTTATCGACTCGATCCTGGCCGATCCGAACTACCACCCGATCATCGTGCTGCAAACAGATGAGGGCGCCTACCCGAACGAGAAGCTGGAGGAAGAGCCGCGTCTGTTCGACTACAGCACGGCGACGAAGGAAGAGCTGCGCAACCACTTCCTCATCCTGAACGCGTACTACGTTCCGGGGATGCCGCGCGACCGGCTGTACCCGACGATCACGCCCGTGAACTCGTTCCGGTTGATCTTCGATCAGTACTTCCACGGGAAGTTTCCGCTCTTCCCGGACAAGTATTTTGCAAGGCGAATGGAGCCCTACGGATTCGTGGACATCACGAAGCTGCTGCGAAATGAGCTTCGAACCGTGCCGGCTCGCGTGTGATCGATAGGCCGCGAGTTACAGACTCCAGCCATTCCCCTTCGCCGTGAGGAGCGCGGGCGGAACGTAGACCGCCCGTTCCCGAAGCGTGTCGAGGAAACGCGGGCGAACGCCGGTCGCCTTGAGCTCACCCCGGAAACGGCCCTGCTTGTCGTAGCCCTCGGCGTCCAGGGCGAAGATCTCTTGTGTCACGATGTCCTGGCCGTCGGTACCCATCACCTCGGTCACGCTGGTGACGCGGCGGCTTCCGTCCTTCATCTTCGCTTGATGGATGATGACCTGTATCCCCGAGGCGATGTGGTCCCGAATACCCGCCGCGGCGAGGTCCGGACCGGAGATTCGGACCATGGATTCGAGCCGTGACAGGGCGTCGCGTGGCGACGTCGCATAGATCGACGAAAGCCAACCGTCCACGCCCGCCTGGATTGCCTGGACCATCTCGAGCCCCTCGCCTCCCGCCACCTCGCCGACCACCACACGACTGGGCCGCATCCTGAGCGCGTTGCGAACGAGGTCTCGGACCGAGACGGCGCCCTTGCCGTCGGCGTCGGGCGCCCGGGCCTGGAGGCGGACGACGTGCGGCTGCTGGAGCCGGAGCTCGGCCGCATGTTCGACGGTGATGATTCGCTCGTCGTCCGGGACGAACGACGTGAGGACGTTGAGGGTCGTTGTCTTGCCGACCTCGGTTCCTCCCGACACCAGGATGTTCAGCCGGGCCTGGACGCACGCGTCGAGGAACTGGGTGACCGCTGACGTCAGCGTGCCGAACGAAACCAGATTCTCGGTGGTGTACGGGTCGTGCGAGAACTTCCGAATCGTCAGGACCGCCCCGTCCACCGCGAGCGGGGGAATGATGGCGTTGACCCACGAGCCGTCGGGCATCCGCGCCTCGGCGTACGGATTCGACTCATCCACGCGGCGGCCAACCCGCGACAAGATCTTGTCGATGGTCCGGCGCAGCTGCTCCTCACCGAGGAATCTCGCTCCGGTCCAGAAGACCTTGTCGCCCCGCTCGACGTAGATGGTCTCGGCGTTGTTCACCATGATCTCTGTGACCTCGGGGTCCCGAAGGAGGGCGCCGAGCGGCCCCAGACCCAGCACGTCGTCGGTGACCTGCTGAATCATCGCGGCCTTGTCCCTTCGGGAAAGCGCCGCGTCCTCCTCGTCCAGAAGCTCGCCGAGGCGCCGCCGGATGACGTCCTGGAGGACCGCGTCCGAAACGCCCTGGTCGTAGAGCTTTGAGCCGAACTCTTTGACCAGCCGAGCCCGAACCCGAGCGCGAATGTTGCCGTTGCTCTCCGGGCGCTCCGACCCGGTCAGTCGTTCGGCAAGAGACATGCGGCCCTCCTGGGTTCGAGACACGCCTGGTCCGCCGCTCCGGGGACCGGCGAACGAGGCCGAGAGTGACAAAACCAAGGTAAAGCAGGCGGTCGACTGTGGCAAGGCTGGCTGTTCTCTGACTGCAGAAATAAAGCGCCACCTGGGGTTGTTCGGTGCTTATGAGAAAGGAGAAAACGTGTTTCAGCCCTATACAACCGAACTGGCGAGGCAGCGCCGCTGCGAGATGAAGCAGGACGCGGACCTCTACCGGCAGACGAAGCAGACCCGGGCCGCCAAGGAAGACCGGAAGCGTCTTCTTCACCGGCTCCTGGGCGACTAAGAGAAACCGCTCAACCGGAACGCAACTACGACGGCGGGGGCCCGTACCCTCCGCCGCCCGGCGTTTCCACGATCACCACGTCACCCTCAGCAATTTCGGCCCCGGCCTTGGGCGGTAGCTCGCGCTCCGACCCATCCGGTCGGGTGATGGCGTTTCGTCCTGGCTCACCGTCCCCGCCGCCCCCGAGCCCCCAGGGGGCATGCCTCCGCCGTTCCGTCAGCAACGAGACCGACGCGCGCTCGCCGAGGACCTGAATGGCCCGGCGCACCCCGTCGCCACCGCGCCACCGTCCAGCTCCTCCACTTCCATCGCGAAGCCGGTATTCGAGGACGCGAAGCGGATACGCCATCTCGAATGCCTCGATCGGTGTGTTGAGCGTGTTGGTCATGTGCGTGTGCACGCCGCTCATTCCGTCCTTCCCAGGCCGGGCGCCCTGTCCGCCCGCGATGGTCTCGTAGTACGAGAACGGCATTCCGGTGCGGGGATCGACCCCTCCGAGCAGAAGGTTGTTCATCGTTCCCTGCGACGCGGCCGGGACGCGCTCGACGACGGCTTGGGCGAACGCGCCGAGCAGCACATCGACGATCCGCTGAGAGGTTTCGACGTTTCCCGCCGCGACGGCGGCCGGAGATTCGGCGTTCAACAGCGAGCGATGCGGCACGCGAACCTCGAGAGGGCGGTGGGCGCCGGCGTTGGCCGGAATCTCCGGGTCGGTCACGGCCCGCAGGACGAAGTAGCTGCTGGACAATGTGACGGCGAGCGGGGCGTTCACGCTTCCATGCTGTTGCGGCGCCGTTCCGGCGAAGTCGAAGACGATTTGGTCGCCCAGTACCAGGACCTCGACGGAGATGGGAATGTCCTCTTCGGTCACGCCATCGCCGTCGAGCACGTCGGTGAAGCGGTAGCCGCCGTCCGGGATCTCCGCGATGGCGGCGCGCATGGCTCGCTCGGCATGAGCCTTCGTTTCTTTCATCGCCTCGGCGAGCAGATCCTGTCCCAGCCGCCCGGCGAGCTCGAGAAGCCTCGCCGTCGCGAGGTGATTGGCTCCCTCCTGCGCCCGCAGGTCGCCCAGCCGCTCGCGCGGTGTTCGAGAGTTGGCCAGGAGCAGGGAAACGATGTCTCGGTCCTCACGGCCATCGCGGATCACGCGAACGGGAGGAATCCTCAGACCCTCTTGAAATATCTCTGTGGCGCCGGCGGGCATGCTCCCGGGCGCCGCGCCTCCCACGTCGGCATGGTGCGCCCGGTTGGCGACGTAGCCCAGCACCTCGCCAGGCTCCGTGTGAACCGGCGCGACCAGCGTCCAGTCGGGAAGGTGGGTCCCACCGGCGAACGGGTCCGACACCAGCACCTGGTCCCCGGGCGCCAGCGAGGGGAACGCCTCCAGCGCGGCGGCCAACGAGGCGGGCATAGAACCGAGGTGAACCGGGATGTGTTCCGCCTGCGCTACCAGCTCACCGGCAGGGTCGAACAGCGCTGTGGAGCAGTCGACGCGCTCCTTGATGTTCGGCGAATAGGCGGTCCGGCGAAGCGCGACCCCCGCCTCTTCCGCCACGCCGACGAGCGCATTGCGGGTCACCTCGAGGGTTACCGGATCCATGCTGCTCCCGATCGATCGAGTGGCGCGGCTCGCCGGGTCACGCTTCATCCCTCACGGATGATGAGGTTCTCGGCCTCATCGACTTCCACCTTCTGCCCGGCGAGCACCAGGCACGTCGAATCGAGGGACTCGACCAACGCCGGCCCCTCGAACGTGAACCCCGGCCAGAGTGTGTCGCGCTCGTAGACCGCGCAGTCCTGTTCGACGCCGTCGATCACGGCGGTCCTCGATTCGCGTCGCGGAGACGGGTCTGCGGTCGGCCGTCCGGAGGATCCAGAGACCCCGGGAACCGGACCCTCCAGCCGGACCCGGAACGTCACCGCTTCGATCGCTTCTTCGGCCTGGCTATACCCATAGCGATCTCGATGAGCGGCGTGAAACGCCGCAGACAGCGAGTCGGGGGACGCCACCTCATCGGCGGCGACCTCCAGCTCGAACGCCTGCCCGTGATACCGGCAGTCCGCGGAGCGGGTGACGATCGACGCCTCGATACCTTGCCGGCTCAGAAGGTCGCGCCCCTCCTTCTCCAACTCCGCCCAGGCAGCCTCGAGCTCACCGGCGGTGGCCATTCCGAGATCCAGAACTCTGGTGCGGGCAACGTCGACCGCGATGGGAGCGGCCAGGAGGCCCAGCGCGGAGAGAACCCCGGGATGCCTCGGCACGATCACGACCGGACACTGGAGCGCCCGCGACAACGGGCCCTGATGGAGCGGTCCGGCGCCGCCAAAGGGAAGAAGTGCGTATCGGCGAGGGTCTCTTCCTCGTTCCACCGAGACGACACGCAGCGCCTTGGCGATCGCCGACTCGGTGACGCTCACGATGCCGCGCGCCGTCTCCTTCATGCTCATCCGCAAACTGGACGCCAGACGCTCGATGGCCCGGGACGCCGCCTCGACATCGAGGTCGATCGATTCGCCCAGCCGCCGTCCCGGATCGACGTATCCCAGCGCGGAGTAGGTGTCGGTGACGGTCGGCTCCGTACCGCCCAGTCCGTAACAGGCCGGCCCGGGGTCGGCTCCGGCGGATCGAGGCCCGACGCGAAGCGATCCGCCGCTATCTCGCCAGGCGATGCTTCCCCCTCCGGCTCCCACGGTGTGGATCTCGGTCGAGGAGACGGCGAAGGGCAGCCCGCCGATCTCGCCCTCGCTCGACGTTCGGGCCCGCCCGTCCTCGATCAATGTCGCATCCGTGGACGTTCCGCCCATATCGAAAGCGATGAGATCCGGGTAGCCCGCGGCGGCGCCGACCGCCGCCGCTCCCCATGCCCCCGCTGCCGGCCCGGAGAGCAGGGTGTGAACGGGAAGGCCGGCTGCCATCGAAGCGGTGAACGTCCCCCCTCCCGACCGCATGACCTCGGGTTCGACCGGGAGGCCTGCGGCGTGCAACCGCTCGCTCAGAGCCTTGAGATACCGAGAGATCACCGGACCGACGTACGCGTTCAGACACGTCGTGTTGGCGCGTTCGTACTCTCGGAATACCGGGAGAACCTCGCTCGAAAGGCTGACGGGTAAACCCTCCAGGGCGTCCCGGATGGCTCGCTCGTGATCCGGACGCAGGAACGAAAAGAGGAGACAGACCGCGACCGACTCCGGCGACAGCGCTCGCACCCGCGCGGCCACCTTGGCTGGATCCTCGAGCGCGCGTATGACGTCCCCTTCGGCGCTGACCCGCTCGGCCGCTTCCACCACGAGGTCGCGCGGAACGAGCGGCTCCGGCCGGTCGGCGAACAGGTCGTAGAGGTTGGGGCGGTTCTGCCGGGCGATCTCGAGAAGATCGCGAACACCGTCGGTGGTGACGAAGACCGTACGAGCTCCCCGGCGTTCCAAAACGGCGTTGGTGGCGACCGTCGTGCCGTGCACGAAGCGCTCGACGCGGCGGGGTTCGACATCAAGCTGGATCAACCCTCGCTCCACAGCTTCGGACTGGTCGCGCGGGGTCGAGGGGACCTTTCCAACGTGAAGCCGCTCGCCGTCGTCCAAAACGAAGTCGGTGAACGTCCCGCCCACGTCGACTCCTACTCGAACTGATTGGCGTTCCGCCACTACGCGCTGGCTCCTGAGGTCAGAGACGAAAGCATGTACGACTCAACGGCGTTCGGCTACCCTGTGCACTCCGAATGGCTCCGTTGGCAAAGTCTTAGCACCACGATGTCTGCAGCCGATGTGAACACAGGCAACCTTCCGACCGGAACCGTGACCTTCATGTTCACGGACATCGAGGGCTCGACGAAGCTTCTTCAGGACCTCGGCGACGACTACCGCCGCGTGCAGGACGACCACGCCGAGATCATGCGCAAGGCGATCAACGAAGGGGAAGGCCGGGAGATTCGGACGGAGGGCGATTCGTTCTTCGCCGTCTTCCCAACACCGTCGGGCGCCGTGCATGCAGCGGTCGCCGCCCAGCGCTCCTTGGCTACGCATGAGTGGTCGCACGGACGACCGCTTCGAGTTCGGATGGGTCTACACACCGGCGAGGGCCGGCTCGGCGGGGACGACTACCTGGGGATCGACGTGAACCGCGCGGCTCGCATCGCCGCGGCGGGGCACGGCGGACAAGTGCTGCTGTCGGACGCGACGCGAAGCCTCGTCGAGCATTCTCTGCCCAAAGGAGCGGCGCTACGGGATCTCGGCCCGCATCGCCTGAAGGACCTGGAACACGCCGAGCACCTCTTCGACCTGGTAATCGACGCGCTTCCGTCCGACTTCCCCCCGTTGAAGTCGTTGGACGCTCGCCCGAACAACCTGCCCCTCCAGTTGACCTCATTCATCGGGCGACGGCAGGAGATTCAACGAATCGCCGAGCTCCTC
>DASVPT010000083.1:0-8366 GCA_036389535.1 Actinomycetota bacterium | reverse complement strand
CAGGGGAACGGATTGCCCGGCTGGTTGCTCGGAGGCGCGCTCATCGCGACGACCGCCGGCACGGCGCTGGTGGTGGTCGCCGGGCAAGGAGTGGACATCGACGGAAAAGGGATCGCCTTCGCCCTTGGGTCGGCGCTGACCTTCGCCTTTTACCTGACCGGAGCGGACGCCGTCTTGAAGAGAACGAACTCGCTCGTCGGCGCCATGTGGGTCAGTGGCTCGGCGTCGGTCGGCCTGGCGCTGTTCGCTCTGGTGACCGGCAACTTCGCGGTCCCAACCGGATGGAGTGAATGGGGCCCGGTCCTCGGGACCGGATTCTTCACCGCAGGCGCCTTCGTTTGCCTCTTCGCCGGCCTCAGGCGGCTGGGTGCGTTTCGAACGTCGATCATCTCGGCCACCGAGCCCCTAACCGCCGCGGCCTTCGCCGCGTTCTTCTTGAGCGAGACGATCAGCGGCGGAACGGTCTGGGGTGGCGTGCTGATCCTCGCCGGTGCGGTGACCGCGTCGCTCGGTCGCGCCAAACCGGAGCCGGAGCCGGCTCCAATGGTTTAATCACGCCGATGCGAGCGTTCGTCACCGGTGCGACAGGCTTCATCGGAGGTTATCTCTCGCGACGGCTTCGGGCGCGCGGAGACGAGGTGGTGGCGCTGGTCAGGAACCCATCCAAGGCCGCCCCGCTGCGTGAGCTCGGGTGTGAGCTGGTCCAGGGTGATCTCAGCGACCAAGGCGCCATCGAAACGGGAGTGCCGGGCTGTGACGCCGTCTTTCACGTCGGGGCGGTGTACGACGTCGGGATTCCCAAATCGCAGCACCCAGCGATGTACGAGGCGAACGTCACCGGAACCGAACGCGTGTTGGATGCGGCGGCCGCCGCCAACGTGGCGAGAACCGTGTACGTCTCGACGGTGAACGTGTTCGGAAACACGCACGGCCAGGTCGTAGATGAGGAATATCGCCGTCCTGACCGAGATTTCCTCTCCTACTACGACGAGACGAAGTTTCTGGCCCACGAAGTCGCACTGCAGCGCATCGAACGCGGCGACCCGATCGTCATCGCGCAGCCCGGCGGGGTGTATGGGCCAGGGGACACGTCTCAGATCGCGAACTTCGTCGATCTCATCCGGCGCGGCCGGTTGAAGTTCCTGACCTTTCCGGAGACCGGGCTCAACTTCTTGCACATCGACGACGCCGTGGGAGGCATCCTCCTCGCGCACGACAGGGGGCGGATCGGAGGGTCCTACGTTCTGGGCGGTGAGATCACCACCATCGGCGAAACCATCAAGAAGGTTGCCGTGCTGCTCGGGCGCAAGCCACCACGGATCGTCATTCCCACGGCGATGGTCAAGGCGTCGATTCCAATCGCGCCCCTGGTGACCCGGATGATGGGCCTGGGGCCGAACCTCCGTGAGCTCATCCGGGCAGCGGACGGCGTGACGTACTGGGCCACCGACGCGAAGGCCCGCCGCGAGCTCGGGTACTCGGCGCGCGATCTGGATACGGGCCTGCCGCAGTACCTCTCCGCTGAAGGCGTCGCGGCCTAGCCGCGGCTTCCCAGCGCCAAGGCCCCCACGAAGACGCCCGCGTAGACGATCAGGCCTCCAACCAACAGCATCACCCGCAGAGAGCGCGGGATCGGAGAGCGCCCCGAGACGTAGTAGAGGATCGGCCCGAGGATCGGGATGGCGAAGATCACCACCATCCACGTGATGCGCACCGAGTTTCGAATGTCCTCGCGCCGAATCAGATCCCAGATCGCGACGGTGATCCACGTGACGAACAGGACGAGCGGAAGCACATAGCCATAAATCCCCAGCAACAATGTCCACCAGGTCGGCGCGGCGAGCGGTACACCCAGCACGTTCACCTCCATCCGGTCGTTTGGAAGCGGAAGGCGATAACTCCGAGCGGCCTTGACACGTCCCGGAACCTCGATGCCGGGCAGGGCCAGCACCGGCGCGGTGGTCACGTCTCCCGGCATCGTCCGTTGCGGCGGTGGCACCGGCTGCGTTCGCCAATCGCCGTGGGGGAACTTTCCACTCTTCCCCCGAACGAAGAGGGCGAGCGAGAGGGTGGTGCTCCCGAGATCACCGCCCCCCAGCTTCTGAAGGGTCGTCCCACAGCCATAGAGAGTCTCGATCGCTGGTGGGAGGCTCGACCGAAAGTCGTTCGCGGTGAAGCAGTTCCCTCGGCCCGCCGGTCCCCCCAGCGAGAGGTCTGCCAGACCCGAGCCAAGGACGGTGTTGCCCCGAACGATGTTCCTCTGGGATATCCAGATGTTTCGATCCGCGTTCGGGTCGATGGCGATTCCGAAATAGCGGTGATTCCGAACGGTGTTTCGCTCGACCACATTGCCGACGCCTCCGGCGACCACGATTCCGGTCCCCAGCGCCCCGTAGGCATACTCGTTGGCCGGGGCATGGACGTTGTTGTTGTCCTCGACCAGGTTTCCGGCGACGTAGACGTCGCGCTGCGGGGCCAGACGCTCGGAATCGAGCGTGTTGGGAACGATGCCGCCCATGTTCTGTCGCCAAACCGAATTGACGATGCTCATGTTCCCGCCCGCATTCGTCCCCGAGAACCCGAGTCCGTTGCGCTCGGAAACCACCTGGGTAACCACCGCATCGCACGGGTGGCATTGCCCGATGTAGAACCCGGCGTCGGGATGGCCACTGGCGTAGGAATTCATGAACCGCCCGAAGCGGGAATCGAAGGCGTACAGGCCGTAGTCGCCGTTGTTGTGGGCGGTGAGGTACGCGCCGCGATACCCGAGCACGCCCGTCCACTGAAAGCCGTTCAGACGGTAGTGCCGGGCCGTCATGTTCTCCACGGCCACGCCGTCGGCTTCGATCACGTGGATGCCGTTGGCGATGGCGAATCCTCCATCGAGGATGACGGAATTCCTGTCGCGGCCTCGGATCGTGATGTATGGGGTCGTGACCTTCACCCCTTCGCGATAGATACCGGGCGAGACCAGAACCAGGTCGCCCGGGTCGGCTGCATCGACGGCGTTCTGAATGGTTCGGAACTCCTCGGGCACGGACAGCGTGTTGCCGGGCTCGGAAGGCACCGGTTCGCGTCCCGGACCCGCGCCGTGACCCGACCGCGACGGGAGCCGGGCGTCTCCGACCAACACGACGCCGCTCATCCCGTGGCCTCCAGAGGAGCCGTGGTACTTGCAGAAGTAGAGAAAAGCGCCGGGCCGGTTGAACGTCGTGACGAACGCCCGTCCCGGGGGAAGGTCGCCCGAATCGAACGCACGGGTGTCCGAGGTAACCGTGTGGTTCGACTGCCCGCGGTTCGTCCACTGAATCCGCGCGCCGACGGCCACGTGAACGGCTTCGGGGTCGAAGAAGTTGTCCGCTGTCCCAACCGTTGCAACGTTCTGCGATGGAGACGCGGAGTGCATCGTGTTCGCGGCGGCGCGTCCCGATCCCATCAGCATCATCAACACGGCGACGCATGCTCCGCGCGCTGCGCCCGGGCGGCTCATCGGCGAACCATACCGTCTCGACGGTGCAGCCTGTTCATTGATGGCGGACTAGTTCGAAATGGCGAGAAAAAATAGGAGATTGCCTCCGTTGACTTACGGGAACACTCACCGCAAGCGCCAAGGGAGGAAGTCATGGCACAGACAGCGCGGGAAGTCGGAGATCCCTTCCTCTACGAGCGGTACGTGCAGGCCTTGAAGCGGCACGGGAGCGCCGAGGCCGAGCAGCCCTCTCCCGGCCACGTCATCAGGTACTGCCACAACTGTGGGATGCGTGCGATCTTCCGCTTGGATTCGGGCGGGACCTGGTACGAGTGCACCCACTGCGGCGAATACGACTGAACTCGGCACGGTGTAGCGTTTCTCCCTGAACAGCTTCGAGCTGAAGGGGAGAACGCGCGTGGAACGTCTCGGCCCGCAGGACGCATCGTTCCTTTATCTCGAGACGCCGTCCGTCCACCTGCACGTGGGCGGCGTGGCCATCCTCGACCCCTCGACCCGTCCGAACGGGACGCTTCGATACGAGGACGTCGTCGAGGTCATCTCCTCCCGCCTTCATCTGGCTCCACGGTTCCGGCAAAAGGTGGTGTTTCCACCGCTGGCCATGGGACGCCCGCTGTATGTGGACGATGCCGACTTCGACCTGTCGTTCCACCTTCGGCGCGCCGCGCTGCCGAAACCGGGGGGCAGGCGCGAGCTGATCGACTACGTCCAGCGGGTCATCTCCCGGCCACTCGACCGGACGAAGCCTCTGTGGGAGCTCTATCTGATCGAGGGGCTCGAGGACGGGCACCTTGCGCTGCTTGGCAAGGTCCATCACTCGATCGTTGACGGCATCGCGGCCATCGACGTCGCCACCGCGCTCTTCGACTTCAGTCCCGAGCCGCAGATCCTGACGCCCCAACCGTGGGAGCCCGAGCCCGAGCCGAGCTCGTTCGATCTCCTTCGCGACGCGGTACGGGATCAGGTCGTCCACCCGGTCGAGTCGCTGGTGGAACTGGGCGGCCGGGCGCTTCGCGGGCCGAGCCGCGTGATGCAGGAGGCCGGCAGCGTCTTCACCGGAATCCGGGAGATGGTCGGGAGGGGCCTGTTGGCGCCGTCCAGTCCGTTCAATCGGCGGGTTGGGCCGAACCGCCGCTTCTCGATGGCGGAGGAGCCCGTTCAGACCTTCAAGGACATCAAGAACGCGCTGGGCGGGACGGTGAACGACGTCGTGCTGACCACGGTGGCCGGTGCCTTGCACCGGCTGTTCCGCCACCGCGGCGAGCGAACTCGTGACCGGACCCTCCGAGCGATGGTCCCGGTGTCCGTTCGCACCGAAACCGAGCACGCCGCGCTCGGCAACCGGGTCTCATCCATCTTCGTCGACCTGCCGATCGCGCAGATGAGTGCGAAGAAACGTTTGGCGCTGATTCGAGAGCAGACGAAGCATCTCAAGGAGTCCCAGCAAGCGGTTGGTGCGGAGTTCCTGATGAACATGGGAACGTGGGCCCCGCCCACCATTCACGCCATGGCCGCCCGGCTCGCGTCTCGCTCGCGGTTCATCAACCTCGTTGTTTCGAACGTCCCCGGGCCACAGATCCCGATGTACATCGCCGGAGCTCAGCTTCTGGCGCAGTATCCCGTGATGCCGATCGCCGAGACGATGGGGTTGTCCATCGCGTGCACGAGCCTTACGGGGACGATGTCGTTCGGGATTACCGCCGACTGGGATACGCTTCCCGATATCGAGGTTCTGGCGCAGGGGCTGGCTGATCAGCTCGGCGAGCTTCGAAAGGCTGCTGGGAAGTAACCGGAAGCCACGCCTCGACCGTCTCCAGCCAGCGATCCGGGGCCTCCATCTGCGGGATGTGGCCGAGGTCCGGAAAGACGACCAACTCCCAGTTGTCGTGCTCGGCTGCCGCTTCCCTCGCCGCGACCACCGGCACCAGGCGATCACGCGCCCCGTGCATCACCAGCGCGGGCGCTTTGATCCGGCGCACCAGCTGACGGAATTTCCCCGGCGCGACCTGCGACCGAAAGATCGATCGAGCCGCTTCGAGGAACGCCGCGGTCGCGTAGTCGAACTCCATCCGTTCTTTTGCCTGCTCAACGAGCGCGGCGACCAGCTGAGGGTCGATCAAAGACGGATCCGGAGCACATAGCCGGAGCGTTTCGCGCACCAGACCCTCGGCGCCCAGCTTCCGGGCCCTGCTCGTCGCGATCATCTCGCCCAGCCGCCGGTTCGAATAGAACGCGAAGGCCAGGGCGATCTGCGGATGCGGCTGCCCTTTGAGAGCGCGGGCCCGGGGGAAGACGGCGTCCGTGAGGATCAGCGCGTTAACCGTGTCCGGATCGTGGGCTGCCTGAATCAAACTCACCTTTCCGCCCATGGAGTTCCCGACCAAGATCACGGGCGGCAGGTCGAGCGCGCCGATGAACCGGTTCAGGATCTTTCGGTTCGATCCGACGTCCGCCTTTCGCCCCTCTGTGGGCGTGAGCCCGAACCCGACGAGGTCCGGAGCCAGGACGCGGCCGCGCTTGGCCAGCCCAGGTGCAATCCCGGCCCAGTTCAGCAGTGAGCCGCCCAGGCCGTGGACGCACAGGAACGTCGGCCCATCGGATGGGCCCGGCCATTCGCGGTAGTGAACGGGCCCATCGAGGTCGATCCACTGGCTGTCGGGCAGCTCGAGTCCGGAATAGTTCTCCACAACCTGAAGGGTAGCTGCCAGAGTCACCGAAAGCCCATTCTCCTCAGCCGCGCTGCCTTTGGATCGTCCGGCGCTTCTACATGAGGCTGAGGCTGGCGAGGTTCCGCATCAGATCGCTCATCACCTCGGGGTCGGTGAGGACGTCGATGACCGCGGGACCACCGTCTTGCGTGGCCGCGAGCGCCCGCTCCAGCGCGGGGCGAAGCTGATCCTGTTCGGTTACCCGCTCTCCATGACCGCCGGCGGCCTCGGCTAACAGGTCGTAGCGCATCGTCGAGAGCACCGCGCCCTGGTCGGCGTCCTCTCCGTACCACATCCGCTGCTCGTGCCGGACGTCGCCCCACCCGCCGTTGTTCACCACCACGACGATCACGGGCAATCGATGCCTCCCCGATGTCTCTAGCTCCATCGCTGTCAGGCCGAACGCGCCGTCTCCCGTGAATACGAAGACCGGTTCGTCCGAACGAGCGGCTCGCGCGGCGATCCCAAATGGAAGGCCGATGCCGAGCGTTCCCATCGCCGAACCGATGAACAGGTTTGTCCCCGGCCGCCGGGCCTTGGAGAAGGCGATGCCCCACAGGACGCTGTCGCCGCCGTCTGAGACGAAGGTGGCGGGGGAGTGCTCGTCCGCGAAGATCGCGACCTCGCGGGCAAGCCACCCGGGATGGATCCCCTTGGCCGGACGATCGGCCTCGGCGTCCCAGCTCTCGCGGCTCGCGTCGGCGGCGCTTTTTGCCTGCTTGGCCCAGTCATGTTTGCTGTCGGCTGATGGCGGCCACCGCTCGGCGAGCGCCTCGAGGGTGGCGCGCACGTCTCCGGTCAGTCCGATCTCGGGCCGGCGGAGACCGCCGATGTTCTCCGGCCGGATATCCACCTGGATCACTCGCTGTCCGGGAGGAAAGAGCGGAGGACCTCCGTAGAGGAGGTTCGCGTTGAACCTCGACCCCAGGACCAGCGCGACGTCGGAGGACGCAAGCGCCACTCCGCCGTGAACCAGCCCGCCCAGGCAGAGCGCGTGATCATCGTCGATCAAACCTCGCGCCGCGCTCGTGGTGGTGACCGGAATGGAGGTTCGGCCGGCGAACGCGGTCAACGCGCCGCCGGCGCCGGAGAAGAAGGCCCCGGACCCCGCGACCACCACCGGGCGTTCGGCGGTCGTCAGCAATTCCAGTGCTTTCTGGAGCGTGCGCTCGTCCGGAACGGGGCGATCGTTCTCGTCGTCGTGTCCCGTCGCCCACGGCTGCTCGGGCGGTGCCGATTCGCGAGTGAACACGTCTTGTGGGATCTCCAGATACGAGACTCCGGGCGCTCCGGAGCGCGCCTGGTGCACGGCTTCGCTTACGTATTCGGGGATTCGTTCGGTCTGGAGGCATTCAGCCCGCCACTTGGTGATCGGCGCGACGAGCTTCAACTGCTCGAGGTCCTGGACCGCTCCGCGAGAACGCTGCGACAGGGCGGTCCGTCCCGCGATGACGACCACGGGAACCCCGGCGGCGTTGGCCTCGGCAATCCCAGCGACGGCGTTCGTCAGGCCCGGTCCTGCCGTGACGGCCACGGCGGCTGGCTTGCCGGTCGCCAGTGCCCACCCTTGAGCCATGGACGCCGCGCCAGCCTCGTGCCGAGTGTCGATGAGCCGAAGGCCTTCGACTCGAAGCCCTTCGAACAGCGGGAGGATGTGTCCACCGGGCAGTCCGAACACCGTTTCAACTCCGGCGGCGCGAAGTGCCCGGGCGGCGAGGACGCCGCCATGCTCGGGACTCTCCATGGGCGGCCGAGTATAGGATGCGCCTCGACGTGGGGGGAACGATGCGCGCCGCGGTGTTCGAGGGCTACCGGACGATCCGCGTTCGAACCGTCCAGAAGCCCGAACCCCAACCGGGCGAGGTCCGAATCAAGGTCACGTACTGCGCGATCTGTGGCTCCGACGTCTCTCTGTTCAAGACCGGGATGCTGGCCGCACCGGACCAGATCCTCGGTCACGAGATCGTCGGCATTGTCGACGCGGACCCGATCGGGCGGTGGGAGCCCGGGACGAGGGTGGTCGCCTATCCCGTTCGAGGATGCGGCAAGTGTCTGTGGTGCTCCGAAGGCAAGCCCAGGTACTGCCTGGAGCCGCCCGGGTCGTGGGGAGGGCTCGCCGAGTACGTCTGCTATCCAAGCGAGCACCTCATCTCCGTCGACGATCGCCT
>DASVPT010000082.1:0-11168 GCA_036389535.1 Actinomycetota bacterium | reverse complement strand
GCAGCATCGAGGACCCCGCCGGGATCGGGTCCGGTGACAGCCCCATCCTCGTCCCACCAGCCGTAGGCGTCGCGCGTGGAAACACCGAACGGAAAGGTGACCAGCCGCCATCGCATCGGGGTGATTTCTACCGGCTCCACTTGTTCCCCTCTCCCAGCCATGAGGACGGCGCGGCCAGCGAGCAAGGCCGGGACATCCGAACCGACATGAGCCCCGATCTCGACGAGAGTCTCGTCCGATACCGGATTCCCCCAGAGGTCGTTGAGCGCGAGCAGCGTCGCCGCGGCGTCGGCGCTTCCGCCGCCGAGTCCGCCCGCGACCGGAATCAGCTTCTCCAGCGTTACGTCGGCGAACCCGTGGACGTCTCCCCTCCGGGCCAGCGCTTCCGCCACCCGAAGGACCAGGTTGCTCTCATCGACAGGAACGCGCCGGATCAGCGGTGGGTCACCGACCACCTCGAGGGCGAGCGAGAGCGTTCGAAAGCTTGGATCCGACGCCGCGTGGATCTCGAGGCGATCGGCCAAAGAGATCGGAAGGACCAACGACTCGATGTCGTGGTACCCGTCCGAGCGCCGTCCCAGGACGCGGAGAAACGGGTTGATCTTCGCTCTTGCCTCCACCGTGCGGGTGTTCGAGCTCGACCGCATCACGGAGGGCGCGTCAGGCTCCCGAGACCCTCAGCCAGGCAGGCGAACTCCGGGAGTCCGAGCTGTTCGGGGCGAACGCGAAGATCCGGGCCGCACTGGCGGACGAGCGACTCCGCGTCGTCGCGTCCGGCGCCGAGCCGAATCAGCGCGTTGACCATCGTCTTTCGCCGTTGGCCGAAGGCCTCGTTCACCACTCGCCACAGCGCCTCTTCGTCGACGTCGACCGGTGGAGGCCGACGAACCAAGGACACGAGCACCGAATCAACGTTCGGTTGAGGCCAGAACACCGTGCGCGGGACGCGGCGAACGACGCGGCCTTCAGCTCGATAGGCGACGCGCAGACTGACCGCGCCGTACTGCTCGTCGCCCGGGGCGGCGACCAGGCGCTCTCCGACTTCTTTCTGCACCATCACGAGCAGGCGTTCGACCCGCTGCTCGTGTTCGAGGACCCGCATGATCACCGGGACGGCGACGTTGTACGGAAGGTTGGCCACCATCTTCCATGGGCCCGCCGAGTCGAGCACCGCGGACCAGTCGATGCGGACGGCGTCCTCGGAGACCAGCCGAACGCGGGGAAACGCGCCAACGACCTCATGGAGCGCCGGCATGAGCTTCTGGTCGACCTCCACCGCGACAACGTCCGCCCCGGTCTGGGCGAGTGCCAAGGTCAGGGATCCCAGACCCGCTCCCACCTCGGCCACGTGGTCTTGGGAGGTGATATCGGCCAGCTCGACGATGCGGGCCGCCAGCGTGGGCTCGATGACGAAGTGCTGCCCCAGCCGCTTTCGGGGCCGGACGCCATGACGGGCCGCCAGCTCACGTACCACCGCCGGGGTGAGCGCAGGTCCGTGCGCCGAGATATCCGGCCGCGCCGCCGGTGGGTCAGCCATCGAACGGGAAGGCCGAGCCTGCAGCGGTGGCCGTCACGCCTCCCATCTGCGCCGGCGTGACTCCGCGGGCTTCGGCGAGGACCTCGAGCGTCGCCAGCATGTACCCGGGCGTGTTTGCCCGCCCTCGGAATCGCTGGGGAGCGAGAAAGGGGCTGTCCGTCTCGGTCAAGATGCGCCCTTCGGGAACGCGGCCGGCCACGCGACGCAGCTCTCCTGCAGCGGGATACGTCACGTTGCCGGCGAACGACATGAAGTAACCGCGGCGGGTCGCTTCTCGCGCCACCGCCTCGTCGCCGGTGAAGCAGTGCAGCACGACCCGCTCCGCATGTTCTTCTTCGAGGAGGGCGAGCGCGTCGTCCCACGCCTCCCGAACGTGAACAACGAGCGGCTTCCCCGATTCCCGGGAAAGCGCCACGTGGGTCCGGAGCGCGCGGCGTTGATCCTCCGGGGGCGAGAGCGTCCGGTAGTAGTCGAGGCCGGTCTCTCCGATCCCGACCACGCGGGGATCGGAGACCAGCTCTTCGATGGTGGACGTGGCGGCGCTGTCGAGATCCGACGCGGTGTGCGGATGCATCCCCGCGGTGGCGTACACCTCCGGAAAGGTGCGAGCGAGCTCGGCGGAACGCATGCTCGTTTCCGGGTCGACTCCCACGCAGACCAATCTCCGCACGCCCGCATCCTTCGCCGATCGCACCACCGCGGCGGGGTCGTCTTCCATCAAGAACAAGTGGCAGTGTGTGTCGGTGATGAGAGGGGCGCCCCCGGCGGCCTGAGACGTCTAGTCCTCCAGCCGTGGGAAGAGCGAGTCGCCGCGGTGCGTCTCCGTGCCCGGCTCTAGGCCACCCCAGGACGCGGCGTCGGGAAGCCGTTCGTCCTCCGGGGAGCCCGACAGACCGACCTGGTTCCACAACTTCGCCGAGGCGACGGGCATAACGGGAAAGGCGAACACGGCGATGATCCGCAGGGCCTCGAGTGCTTCGTACAGCGCGTCCGCGAGCTCCGTCCGCCGCTCCTCATCCTTCGCCAGGTTCCACGGCGCCACCTCGACGAGGTAGCGGTTGGCTTCGCGAACGAACGCATCCAAGGTTGCAACCGCGTCCGTGAGCTCGAACGCCGCCACGTGCTCGTGGAACCGCTTGGCGAGGGTCTGAGCCGCGTCGGTGAGCCGCCCGCCGGAGCGGTTCGAGGGCTCGGGGACGCGACCGTCGAAATACGAATCGCACATGGCGAGCACCCGGCTGGCCAGGTTCCCGAGGCCATTGGCGAGGTCCGCGTTGTAGCGAGCGAGCATGGACTCCCACGAGAAGTTGCCGTCCTGCCCGAATCGAATCTCGCGGAGGAAGTAGTAGCGGTACCCGTCCACGCCAAAGTGATCCGTGAGCTGGAAAGGGTGGATGCCGGTGAGGCGGGTCTTCGACATCTTCTCCCCGCCCACCAACAGATATCCGTGAACGACGACCTTCTGTGGCGGCTCGACGTCGGCAGCCATCAGCATGGCCGGCCAGTACACCGCGTGCTGCCGAATGATGTCCTTGCCGATCATGTGGGCGTTGGCGGGCCAGATCCGGCCAAACAGCTCCGGGTCCGACCCGTACCCGGCGGCGGTGATGTAGTTGGTGAGCGCGTCGAACCACACGTAGGTCACATGCTTGGGGTCCCATGGAAGCGGGATGCCCCAATCGAACGAGGTCCGCGAGATCGAGAAGTCCTGAAGTCCTCCTTTGATCAGCGACAGCACTTCGTTCCGGCGGTAATCCGGATCCACGGCTTCCGGATGCTGCTCGTAGTACTCGAGCAGCCGGTCCTGGTACGCCGAGAGCCGGAAAAAGTAGTTCTCCTCGGCCATCCGCTCGACGGGTCGCTTGTGGATTGGACACAGACCATCGATGAGCTCGTCTTCCGAGTAATAGAGCTCGCACGACACGCAATAAAGGCCTTCATACGTTCCGAGATAGATGTCGTCGCGGCCGTTCTCGTACACGGCCGTGAGAAGCCGTTGCACGGCGGAGTGGTGGCGAGCCTCCGTGGTTCGGATGTAGTCGGTGTACGAGATCTCCAGCCGCTCCCACACCTCACGCCAGCGCGGCTCCATCTCGTCCACGAACGCCTTCGGGGTCTGGCCACCCGCTTCCGCGGCGCGCTGCAGCTTCAACCCGTGCTCGTCCGTACCGGTCAGAAAGAAGACGTCCTCACCGCGGAGCCGGTGATAGCGGGCGATGAAATCAGTGGCGACGGTTGTGTACGCGTGGCCGATGTGCGGCACGTCGTTCGGATAGTAGATCGGCGTCGTGATGTAAAACGTGTCCTTCACCGTGCGGTCATTCTAGGCAGCGCCTCATCGCTGAATGCCCAGCCTGTATCGTCCGGCTGTGCGCCGCCGCATCGACCCGAGCCTGTTGCTTCTTTCGACGCCGGTCCTGTGGGGCCTCACGTTTCCGGCCGGGAAACTCGCGTTGGACCATCTCCCACCGTTGGCCTTCATGGCGTGGACCAGAGGACTCGGGTTCCTGGCGATTCTGGTCATGGTTCCGTTCCTGCGGAGGCGGGGCGCGCACGCAGGCGACTCGTCGGGTCGAGCCGTGATCGCGGCGGGACTACTCCTCGGCGCGCTGATCTTCGTCGCCTACATCCTGCAGACCGAAGGACTCGCTCGAACGACCGCCACGAACGCCGGCTTCATCACGGGGCTGTACGTGGTCTTCACTCCGATCCTTTCGGCGATGTTGTTCCGCCAACGCATCCCGGCAGCCGCATGGCTCTCGGTCGGGATCTCAGCAGTGGGGATGGCCTTGCTCTCCATTCGGGAGCTCGGTCACATCCATCTGTACGCCGGGGACCTCTTGGTCCTCGCCGGGGCGACGGTGTGGGCGGGTCACGTGGTCGGAGTGGGACGGTTTTCCCCGAAGTTCTCGGCCTGGTCCCTATCGCTCTCCCAAATGGGAGCGACGGCGCTCTTTCAGCTCATCGCGGTCAGCGTGGTCGGCCTCCGCCCGGGCGTTGCACTCTCGGCGAGTGTGTGGCCGCTCCTGTTCGTTACCGGCGTCGTCGGATCCGGCATCGCCTACACGATTCAGATCTTCGGTCAGCAGGAAATCAAGGCGACGCGAGCGGTCGTGCTGCTTGCGGGCGAGGCGCTCTTCGCGGCGCTCTTTGCGGCGATCTGGATCGGCGAGCGGCTGGTGCTTCACCAGTGGATCGGAGCGTTGCTGGTCTTGGCGGCGATGGCCTACTCGGAGCTGTCCGCGCGGCGCCCGGTGGCCGAGCGAATCGAACCGGCCTCCGCCGTGTGACCCGTCAGCCGCTCGTAGATTCGGTTTGCCGCGACGCCGGTGAGTTCTGCAGCACGCCGCGCCGCCTCACGTTTTCGCGCTCCTTGAGAGACGAGCCTCTCGGCGGTCTCCACCGCCTTCTCTTCGTCGCCGGCCTCAAGACCCGAGGGGGCGCCGTCGATGACAAGCACGATCTCGCCCTTCAAACTTCGGTCACCGAGTTTCTCCGAGACTTCCCCAATCGAACCTCGCGCGACTTCCTGATGTTGTTTGGTGAGCTCCCTCACGACGGCGATACGCCGTTTGGCCCCACATCGTTCGCGAAGGTGCTCCAAAGTCGCGTCCAGACGGTTCGCCGACTCGAACAGCACGATCGTTCGCGGTTCGGTGACCATCGCGGCCAGGCGCTCCTCGCGCGCTCGCCCCGAGCGCGGCAAGAACCCCTCGAACACGAAGCGGTCCGTCGGCAGACCTGAGATGACCAGCGCGGCCGTCACGGCGGACGGACCGGGCGCCACGTCAACGGCGATCCCCTCGTCCACGCACGCCGCGACCAGACGGTATCCAGGGTCTGAGACGCTCGGCATTCCCGCGTCCGACACGACCGCCACGTCCGCCCCATCGCGAAGGGATCGGATCAGCTCCGGCACGCGCTGTGTCTCGTTTCCCTCGAAGAACGACACCAGCGGCGCCTTGATCCCGAGATGCTTGAGGAGCCTCCCGGTTCGCCGGGTGTCCTCGGCCGCGATGAGATCGACCGACGCGAGCACACGGCGCGCCCGGTCCGTGATGTCCTCGAGGTTGCCGATCGGGGTTCCAACCACGAATAGCGTTCCGCTCATCACGTGATTATGGCGGGGCCTCAGGCGGACACCCCGAAGCGATCAGCGGCGGCCGTTATCCTCGCGCCGGTGGAGAGCGAAACGTCCGTAGAGAGCCGAACGCAACCCGAAGCGCTCGAGGCGCCGATCGAGCCGGCCCGTTCGCAACGCCCATACCGTCGGCGGTTTTACCAACGCCCGGTCGTGGTCCTCTTGGCGTTTACGGCTCTGGCCGGCGGCCTCCGCTTCTACCACCTGTCCAACCCTCCCGGATACGTTTTCGATGAGGTCTATTACGCGAAAGACGGCTGCTACGACGCGGGCTTTCCGTACCGATCGTGCAAGCTCAAGACGCCCGGCGAACAGACCTTCACGGTTCATCCGCCGCTGGGCCGGTGGATGATCGCCGGCGGAGAAGCGGCCTTCGGCAATCGTCCATTTGGCTGGCGGGTGGCGTCGGCGATCGCAGGAACCCTCTCGGTGCTGCTTCTGGGGCTTCTCGCGCTAAGGCTCTTCGACAGCGTGACGTGGGCGGGGATCGCCGCGCTGCTACTCGCCACCGAAAGCCTGAATTTCGTCCAGTCGCGAATCTCGATGCTCGACATATTCGTGACGGGGTTCGTCATCGGCGGGTTTCTGTTCCTGGTTCTCGACCGTCAATGGATCGATCGTCGAACACCGGTCCTGCCGGAGCCGGTTGAAGGCGAAGGTGAAGCCGCCGACGACGACGATTTCGAGTTTGGACCCGACCGCGCGCCGTCCCCGATCTTTCGGCCGTGGCGCCTTGCCGCGGGCGTCACCTTCGGTGCCGCCGCCGCCACCAAATGGTCCGGCATCCCGCCGATCGTCTTGGCCGTGCTGCTGGCGATGGCGTGGGAACGTTCGCGCCGGAAGCGGCTCCGGCTTCGCCGGCCGCTGTTCGAAGCCATCCGCGATGAGAGCTTCGGAATCTTCTGGTTCTTGGTGTTCGTGCCCGTCGTGGTCTACATGGCCTCGTACGCCGACTGGTTCGTAAGGAACGGGTTCGACCTCGGCGGCTGGTGGGACACCCAGCGCGGCATGGCCCTGTTCTCGCTGAATCTTCGGGCCGGCCATCCATGGTCGTCGCGCCCGTGGACATGGTTGGCCATGGAGGGACCGGTCTCCTACTACTACAAGTGCGTCGGTCCACTGAAGGGCTGCCGCCCCGCCGAGATCCTGGCGGTCGGAAACCCGATCATCTTCTGGGGCAGCGTCCTCGCCTTCCCCTACACCCTGGTGACCGGGATCCTGCGGCGCGACTGGCGGGCGTCCGTGATCTTCGGGACGTTCGCCGTCCAGTACCTGCCGTGGTTTCTCGCCGCTCGCACGACCTTCTTCTTTTACATGACGCCGATGACGCCGTTCATGGTGCTGGCGGTGATCTACATGATCCGCGACACCGGGCAGCTCACGGGCCGGCTGACCAGCCGCTTACGGTGGGAGATCGCCCCGGTCGCGGCGGCGGTCGTGATTCTCGCCGTGGCCCTGTTCGTCTTCTTCTTCCCCGTGCTCACGGCTCGTCCCGTGTCGCATGAAAGCTGGCAGGCGCGGATGTGGTTCAAGACCTGGACCTGCGGCGTCTCGGGGAAGGGTTGCGGCTAGCGGCTCAGTCTGTCGGCGCGCCCTTCGCCGCGGCCGACGATCACCTCCGAAACCAGATCGGGAGGAAAGATGCCGTGTCCGACCATCCCGGGAACGGCGTCCAGCTTCGCCGTCAGGGTCGCGGCATCGTCGACCGGACCCAGGAAGTCCAGAAGAATGTTTCCGTCCGCCGTCACGCCGTCGCGCCGCGTCACGGGGCCCAGCTCGGAGAGCGTTCGAATCGTGGCGCCCAGGCCGAACGGGAGGACCTCCAACGGGACCGGCGGCTCCAGCGCCTCGACCAACTTGTCCTGCGACACGATCACCACGAATCGATCGGCAGCCGCCGCGACAATCTTTTCGCGAGTCTGAGCGCCGCCCCGGCCCTTCACCAGCCACATGTCGGGAGTCACCTGGTCGGCCCCGTCGACGGCGAGGTCGATCCGGTCGATGGCGTCGAACCGGTCCACCTTCAGCCCGAGCGCAGCGGCCGCCGCCTCCGTGGCGGGAGAGGTGGCCACACACGTGATCGAAAGCCGGCGACGAGCGAGCGCCGGAAAGAAATGAGCGACCGTCGTTCCGGTTCCGAGGCCGACGGTCATGCCGTCCTCAGCGAGGAGCGCGGCCGCCTCGGCCGCCGCTCGCTTTTCGTCCTCCGCCGGGTCCATTCAGCGGCTGACTCTACCCCCGTTTTCCGAGGTCACCCGGTACGCTGAGAACGAATGCCCCTCAGAACGGCACGCCGCCCGATGTTCGTCGCCTTTGTCGTCGCCTTGCTGGCCGGCTCATGCAGCAGGGGGGGCAGTGACGGCGGCAAGAACGCCGCCCAGTGCACAGGCGGATCGGTCTGTCTCGACGCGCTCGCCAGCGGGGCCGCACAGGCTGACCTCCTCGACTCTCAGACCACCCTGCCGACGGAGGGCGCGCTCTTCACCTTTGCGATGGTCACCAAACAGGGCGGGCTCATCACGGGAGGGTCCCCTGAGGTCTGGATCGCGCGGGATCGAACGAGCCGGCCGCTCGGGCCGTTCCGGAGCGCCTTCTATCAATTCACTCCTAACCCGGAGGACAAGTCACCCCGTTCGCCTCTGACGGGGTTCTACGCAGCGACGGTCAAGGTCCCCGCCGCAGGGTCGTGGCTGTTCTCAACGGTGGCGAAGACCAGCCAGGGGCGTCTGGTCGGAACCGGCTCTATCGACGTGACCTCCGACGGCGGTCCGGCCGCGATTGGAAGCAAGGCGGTTTCGGTTCGAACGCCGGTCGCCACTACGGAGGCGGCGGCAAAACGAATCTGCACCCGGGACCCTCCGGACGATATGCACTACATCTCGCTTGATCGAGCTCTCAAGAATGGGAAGCCGACGGTGGTGACGTTCGCCACCCCGTTGCTGTGCGAGAGCCAACTCTGCGGCCCAGTGGTCGACGAACAGCTTCTCGCGTTCGAGAAGATTGGAGCGAAGCAGGCCAACTTCGTCCACGTCGAGGAGTTTCCCCCGGGTCCCGATCTGCGTCCGGACACGTCGAAGCTCCCCGCGTATTGGCAGAAGTGGGGGTTCACCACCGAACCGTGGACCATCGTCATCGACCGCAAAGGGATCATCCGGGCGCGCTTCGAAGGACCGGTGGTGGCGGACCTCATCGAAGACGCGCTGAAGCCGCTCCTGTAGCGCGTCTGTTAGCCCCCGCCTGATCCCGGCCCTATCGCCGGGCTGGAGTACCCTCGCTCGGTCCATGTCGACCATGACCGCGAAGCTCTACCGCCACGGCAAGCTCGAAGAGCGCGACCTCGACGTCGCGAAGATCAGCGAGGTGGTCACCGACGACGACGTCGTGGTGTGGCTCGATATCCAGGACCCGGACGAAGAGAGCATCGGCCTTCTTCGCGAGGAGTTCGGTTTCCACGAGCTGGCCCTGGAGGACTGCCTCCATCCACACCAGCGTCCGAAGATCGAGCAGTTCGACCGGTACTTCTTCGTGGTCGCCTACGGGACGTCGCCCAAACGCGGGGAGCTCGACCAACACGAGATGGCGATGTTCGTCGGACCGCACTACCTGGTCACGGTGCGGAAGGATCCTCCGTTCGACCTGTCGCCCATCGAGGACCGGCTCGACGCCCATGGAGAGCTGGCCGGTGAGGGCGCGGGCCATCTTCTCTACGTCGTGCTGGATCACATCGTCGACGGGTACTTCGAGGCGCTCGACGGCCTCGAGGATCGCTGCGAGGACATCGAAAACGAAGTGTTCGAGGCCGGCGGTAGCCAAGGAGCGCAGACGGAGATCTTCCGGCTGCGAAAGGACCTGATTCGTTTTCGAAGAACCGTTTCCCCGCTTCGAGACGTGCTGGATGTCCTGCAGCGGCGAACGGTGGCCGTGGTCACCGAGCGCCTCGAGCCGTACTACCGGGACGTGTACGACCACGTGCTCCGGGCCACCGACTTCATCGACAGCCTCCGCGACCTTCTCTCTTCCGCCCTGGAAGCGCACCTGTCGGTCGTAAGCAATCGACTGAACGAGGTGATGAAGCACCTGACGGCGTGGGCGAGCATCATCCTGGTTCCCACGCTCATCGCCGGCATTTACGGGATGAACTTCATCCACATGCCGGAGCTTCGTTGGAAGTACGGGTACGTCTTCGCGCTCAGCCTCATGGTGGCATCAGGGCTACTGCTGTATCGATCGTTCAAGAGGCGCGACTGGCTGTAACGAACGAAGCGAGGGCCTCAACTACCGAGCCCACCCGTTAAGGGCAGCCTCGATTGGCGCCGATTTCTCTAGGGATGGCCCGCCCTGCCACTTCGCCCATTCCACGCGCGCTCGCCTCGGTGATCGTCGCGGCCACGACCGCCGTGGTCGCCTTGCAGCCCGCCGCCGCCCGCGCCGACGTCACGTTCCGCTTTTACGGTTCGGGCTATGGGCACACGGTGGGGATGTCGCAATACGGGGCGTACGGAATGGCCCGCGCCGGTCACACCGCAACGCAGATCCTGAAGCACTTCTATCGAGGAACCTCGGTCGGTCGGATCTCCTCTCCCCCGAGCCTCGTTCGCGTGGGTCTGGTCCAGGGCGCAACGAGCATTTCCCTCAAGGCTCCGAACGGCTCGGTCTCCGTTCGCCTCCGTAGCCACACCGGAACCGTACTGGCCCGCATTCCGAGCGGTTCGACCTGGAGCGTCGTGGCCCGATCGGGCGCCTTCTGGATTCGGCGTTCGAATGGCTCGTACGTGGGAGGCAAGGGATACGGGGGCTCGAGCACTCCGCTCGTTGCGACGTTCGGCTCAGGGGGCGTGTACCTCCCAGGGACCGGCCACACCTACGCGCACGGGTGGATCGAATTCAACGTCTACCGCGCCTGTTCGAGCTGTAGCTCCAGGCTGAGAGCGATCAACACCCTCGGCATCCAGAGCTATCTCTACGGACTGGCCGAGGTGCCGAGCCTGTGGCCCGGCGCCGCCCTGCGCGCCCAGGCCATCGCGGGGCGAACGTACGCCTACTACAAGATTCGGGCGTCCGGACAGCATCGCCCCACCTGCAACTGCGCCGTGTACGCGGGCGTGAGCGATCAGTCCTATGTCGGCGTGGACAAGGTCCGGTCGACGGGCGGGAGCCGATGGGCGGACGCGGTTGACTCGACGTCTGGGCTCGCGGTCGTGAAGGACGGTCTCGCCATCTTCGCCCCGTACTCCTCGGCATCCGGCGGCCACACCGAGAACGTCGAGAACGTGTGGGGAGGCACGGCCGTCTCCTATCTGCGCGGCGTCTGCGACCCCTGGGATTACGCGGTCGATCCGAACCGGACGTGGACGGTATCGATGTCCGGCGCCTCCATTGGGAACGCCCTTCGCAGCGCCACGGGAAAGAACATCGGCGAAGCTCGGTCCTTCCAGTCAGTCCAGCGCGGTGTCTCCGGCGCCATCGTCCGGGCGACCGTCGCGGGCACGA
>DASVPT010000081.1:0-10120 GCA_036389535.1 Actinomycetota bacterium | reverse complement strand
CGCGGTGCTTCTCGAGCCGGTGATGTCCTTCGAGGTCATCACCCCCGAGGAGTTCATGGGCGAGGTCATGGGTGACATCACGTCTCGCCGCGGTCGAATCGAGCACATCGAGGAACGCGGCGGGCTGCGAGCCATTCGAGTGCTGGTGCCGTTGGCGGAGCTGTTCGGATACGCCACCGATCTTCGGTCCCGAACGCAGGGCCGCGCATCCCACACCCCCATGCAGCTGCACGCGTACCAGGAGGTGCCCGTGCAGATCAGCAAAGAGATCGTCGCCAGAGTGCGAGGAGAGTAGAGAAACAAGTCCAGGCGTACGCCGGAAGGAGCAGCAAATGGCCAAGAAGAGGTTCGAGCGGAACAAGCCACACGTGAACATCGGGACCATCGGTCACATCGACCACGGCAAGACCACCCTGACGGCGGCCATTACCAAGGTTCTGGCCGAGAAGGGGCTCGCCGACTTCACGCCGTTCGACCAGATCGACAAGGCGCCCGAGGAGAAGGAGCGAGGCATCACCATCGCCATCGCCCACGTCGAATACGAGACGGAGCAGCGTCACTACGCGCACGTCGACTGCCCGGGGCACGCCGACTACATCAAGAACATGATCACCGGCGCCGCGCAGATGGACGGGGCGATCCTGGTTGTGTCGGCCGCCGACGGCCCCATGCCACAGACCCGCGAGCACGTGCTGCTGGCTCGCCAGGTCAACGTGCCGTACATCGTGGTCGCGCTGAACAAGGTCGATATGGTCGACGACCCCGAGCTGCTCGACCTGGTCGAGTTGGAAGTTCGTGAGCTTCTTTCCTCCTACGAGTTCCCGGGCGAGGAAGTTCCGGTGATCCGGGTCTCCGCGCTCAAGGCGCTCGAGGGGGACGAAGAGGCGAAGAACCAGGTCATGGAGCTCATGGCCGCGGTCGACAACTCCATTCCCGAGCCGACCCGGGACGTCGACAAGCCCTTCCTCATGCCGATCGAGGACGTGTTCTCCATCACCGGTCGCGGGACCGTGGTGACCGGGCGGGTGGAGCGCGGACAGCTCAAGAAGATGGAAGAGATCGAGATCGTTGGGATCAACAACACCCGCAAGACGGTTGCTACCGACCTCGAGATGTTCCGCAAGCTGCTCGACGAGGTCCAGGCAGGTGACAACGTCGGCATCCTCCTCCGAGGGATCGACAAGGAAGACGTGGAACGTGGTCAGGTCCTGGCGAAGCCCGGCACGATCACGCCGCACACCGAGTTCGAGTCCCAGGTGTATGTCCTGTCGAAGGACGAGGGCGGACGGCACACGCCGTTCTTCGGGAACTACCGGCCGCAGTTCTACTTCCGCACCACCGACGTCACCGGCACCATCAACCTCGCCGAGGGGACGGAGATGGTCATGCCCGGCGACAACACCACCATGAAGGTCGAGCTGATCAACCCGATCGCCATGGAAGAGGGACTGCGGTTCGCCATCCGCGAAGGTGGCCGGACCGTCGGCGCCGGAAGGGTCACGAAGATCATCAAATGAGGAACGAAGGCACTGAGCTCCGGGGAACTCTTCCCTCGCCCACGGCGAAGCCGGGGCGGGTGGGACCCAACCCGCGCCGTGGGCTCAGTCCAGGCGTTCCCCTCCGCTCAGCGCCTCCGCTCAGTCCAGAAGTTCCGCTCCGTTCGTCGCCGTCGCTCGCCCGTACAGATGTTCCCCACAGCTCGTCGTCGCCGCTTGTCAACCGGAGTGATGGCTGATGGCGTCGCGGCCACGTATTCGGATCAAGTTACGGGCGTACGACCACGAGATCCTCGACGCGGCCGCGCGTGACATCGCCGACCACGTCACTCGCACCGGAGCGAAGGTGGTGGGGCCGGTGCCTCTGCCGACCGAGCGGCAGATCTACACGGTGATTCGGTCACCGCACAAGGACAAGGACAGCCGCGAGCACTTTCAGATGCTCACCCACAAGCGGCTGATCGACATCATGGAGGCCACCTCCAAGACCGTGCAGGAGCTGCAGCGCCTGAACCTCTCGGCGGGCGTCGACATCGAGATCAAGCTCTGAAGGGGTCGAGATGGCTGCGGCGAAGGGGATCTTGGGGACCAAGCTCGGGATGACCCAGATCTTCACCGAGGACTCCCGTGCCGTTCCGGTCACGGTCATTCAGGCCGGCCCGTGCACGGTGACCCAGATCAAGACCAAGGAGAAGGACGGGTACGAGGCGATCCAGCTCGCCTACGCCGAGGCTCGGAGGGGCAAGGTGAACAAGCCGACCGCCGGCCACTTCAACGCGGCGGGTGCCAAACCCGCCCGGCATCTCGTGGAGTTTCGGACCGACGGCGTCTCCGACTTCCAGCCCGGTCAGGAGATCAAGGTCGACATCTTTCAGCCCGGAGAGCGCGCCGACGTGGTCGGCGTTTCGAAAGGGAAGGGCTTCGCCGGAACGATGAAACGTCATGGGTTCAGCGGGCTCGGGGGTTCGCACGGGACCGAGCGCAAGCACCGTTCTCCCGGTTCGGTCGGCGCCGCCGCCACGCCTTCTCGCGTGTTCAAGGGCACGCGAATGGCCGGGCAGATGGGCAACGAACGCGTCACCGTCCTCAACCTCCAGGTGGTCGAGTCGGATCCGGAGCGGAACTTGTTGCTGCTTCGCGGGGCGGTTCCCGGCCCGACGGGCGGACTGGTCATGGTTCGCTCGAGCGTCAAGACCGGTGAGGCCCGAAAGGGGGCTGAGCGCTGATGCCGCGCGTCGACGTCAGGGACCCGGGCGGCAAGGTGGTCGAGCAGCGAGAGCTCCCTGCCGCACTCTTCGAGGCGTCCATCAACCCGGCCCTGATGCATCAGGTGGTGGTGGCCGGATCGGCGGCGCAGCGGGCAGGGACGCACGCCACCAAGACGCGAGGCGACGTGAGCGGAGGAGGGACGAAGCCCTGGCGTCAGAAGGGCACGGGCCGGGCTCGACAGGGTTCCATCCGCGCTCCCCACTGGACCGGCGGCGGCATCGTCCACGGTCCCCAGCCGCGCGACCATTCCGTGAAGGTCAACAAGAAGATGAAACGAGCGGCGCTTTCGTCGGCTCTCACCGACGCGGCGCAGAGCGGAAAGCTCGCCATCGTCAGCGGGCTCTCGTTCGACGGCCCGAGGACCAAGGACGCGACCGGCGTTCTGGACGCGCTCGAGCTGGAGGGTCGGGTGCTCCTGGTCCTTCCGGGACCGGACGAGGCCATCGAGAAGTCCTTCCGCAATCTTCCGCAGGTCAAGGTGGACTACCCCGGCAACCTCTCGACGTACGACGTCCTGTTCGCCCACAGCGTTCTGTTCACGACCGAGGCGCTCGACGCGCTGACCGGCCGGGCGGCCGCTCGTGGCGACGAGGAGTCCGCCGGAGACGAGCCGCCGGCCGGAGACGACAACCCCGAGATGCCCGAGGAGGCCGGCGTATGAAGAGCCCGCGGGACATCATCATCCGGCCGATCGTTTCGGAGAAGTCGTACGGAGGCCTGGAGGCACACACCTACACGTTCCTGGTCGCCCCGACGGCGAACAAGACCGAGATCAAAGAGGCCATCCAGCAGATCTGGAACGTTCGCGTCGAGAGCGTTCGGACCATGAACCGCTTGGGCAAGGTGAAGCGGACCCGGCTGAGCACGGGCAAGCGCCCCGACCAAAAGCGCGCCGTGGTGCGGCTCGCCGCCGGCGACACCATCGAGATCTTCGAGACGAGGGGACCGTAGGCCATGCCGCGCAAACTCAAGCCGACCACGCCGGGCCAGCGAGGAGCAAGCGTCTCCGAGTTCGCCGAGATCAGCCGGAAGAAGCCAGAGAAGTCGCTGACCAAGCCGGCCAAGAAGCGCGCAGGGAGGAACGTGTACGGCCGAGTCACCGCCCGCCATCAGGGCGGCGGACACAAGCGCCAGTACCGCGTCATTGATTTCCGGCGGAACAAGGACGGCGTCCCGGCCAAGGTCGCGCACATCGAATACGACCCGAATCGGAGCGCCCGGATCGCCCTGCTCCATTACGCGGATGGCGAGAAGCGCTACATCCTCGCGCCGGAGGGCATCGCCGTCGGTCAAACCATCACCTCGGGAGCCGGTTCGGACATTCGCCCCGGCAACGCGCTGCCGCTGGCGAGCGTTCCCGTCGGAACCGTGGTGCACGCCGTCGAGCTGAAGCCGGGCGCCGGAGCCAAGCTCGCCCGTTCCGCGGGGACCGGCATCCAGCTCCTGGCGAAGCAGGGCGGGCAGGCCACGCTTCGCATGCCCTCGGGCGAGATCCGCATGGTGAGCGCGACGTGCCGGGCCACCATCGGCGAGGTCGGGAACGCCGAACACGAGCTTGTATCCTTGGGCAAGGCCGGGCGCAGCCGGTGGCTGAACCGCCGCCCCTCCGTTCGAGGGGTCGCGATGAACCCCGTCGATCACCCGTTGGGTGGCGGCGAGGGGAAGGCCAGCGGGGGCCGCCACCCCACGAGCCCGTGGGGGAAGAAGGAAGGCCGCACTCGCAAGCCCAAGCCATCCGACAAGCTCATCGTGCGCCGGCGCGGAAAGCGAAGGAGTAAGTAATGCCACGTTCGATCAAAAAGGGACCTTTCGTCGACGACCACCTGATGGCCCGGGTCGTCGAGATGAACCGCCGCGGGGACAAGCGCGTCATCAAGACATGGTCGCGCCGCTCCACGGTCGTTCCGGAAATGGTCGGGCACACGATCGCGGTGCACGACGGCCGCAAGCACGTTCCGGTGTTCATCACCGAGTCGATGGTCGGACACAAGCTTGGCGAGTTCGCCGTGACGCGGACGTTCCGGGTGCACGGGCACCACACCGAGCGAAGCACGTCACTGAAGTAGGAGCCCATGGAAGCGAAAGCCAGCGCCAAATACATCCGAGTGGCGCCGAGAAAGATGCGGCGTTCGGTGGATCTCATTCGCGGCCGGCACGTCGAGGACGCTCGTCGCATCCTCCGGCTCTCGCCGCTCGCCCCGAACCGCACGCTCAGCAAGGTCCTCGAGTCCGCCGTCGCCAACGCCGAACAGCGTCAGGCCATTCCGGAGAACCTGGTCGTGTCACGAGCGTGGGTCGACGAGGGGCCGATGCTCAAGCGGTTTCGCCCGCGGGCCTTCGGCCGCGCCACGCGGGTTCGAAAGAAGACCAGCCACGTCACCGTCGTGGTTGAGACGAGGGGAGAGGTGACCGGTGGGCCACAAGGTTAATCCGTACGGCTTCCGGCTCGGGGTCATCTACCCGTGGAAGTCCAAGTGGTATGCGCGCAAGGACTACGCGCAGGCCCTGCACGAGGACGTGAAGATTCGCAAGTACATCACCGGCAGGCTGACCCGCGCCGGCATCTCCAGCGTGGACATCGAACGCAAGGGCGACCAGGTCCAGGTGTTCATTCGGACCGCGCGGCCCGGCATCGTGATCGGCCGAAAGGGAGCGGAGGTCGACCGGATCCGCAAGGACATCGAGAAGATGACCACGAAGCGGGTCGACGTGAAGGTCGAGGACATGAACCAGTCGGCCAGCGAGCTTCGTCCCGAAACGGACGCCGCGCTGCTCGCACAGAGCACGGCCGAGCAGCTGGTCGGACGGGTGTCGTTCCGTCGCGCCATGCGCCGGGCGGTCCAGACGGCCATGAAGTCCGGCGCGCTGGGTGTTCGAGTGCAGTGCGGCGGCCGCCTGGGTGGGGCCGAGATGTCCCGCCGCGAGTGGTATCGCGAGGGCCGCGTCCCGCTGCACACGCTTCGGGCCAAGATCGACTACGGCACCGCCGAGGCCAAGACCACGTTCGGCGTGATCGGCGTGAAGGTCTGGGTCTACCACGGCGATGAGATCCCGGCCGAGGAGCGACCCACCGAGCTCGCGAGGGCGCGGGCATTGGCGGGGCTGGCTCCCACCGGCACCGGCGCGGCCTCCACCGGGGCGCTCATCACCGACGTCAGAGAGATGGACGAAGCGCTTCCGTCGGCGGCGACGGCACCCGCCGAAGTGGCCGAACCGACGGTGGAGCCCTCCACCAACGGCGAGGCCCCCGAGCCTGCAGCCGAAACGGCTGCAGAGCCGCCAGCAGCAGAAGCCACCGAGACCAAGCCCGCCGCGAAGCCGCGCGCCCGGCGCACCACTCGGCGGACGACCAAGACGGAAAAGCCGGGGGGTGGCTCCTGATGCTGATGCCGAAGCGGGTGAAACATCGCAAGCAACATCGCGGACGCATGCGCGGCCAGGCCAAGGGCGGAAGCGAAGTCAGCTTCGGCGACTACGGGTTGCTGGCCCTCGAGGCTGGTTGGATCACCAACCGCCAGATCGAGGCCGCGCGCGTCGCCATGACGCGGCACATTCGTCGTGGGGGCAAGGTGTGGATCAACATCTTTCCCGACAAGCCCTACACCAAGAAGGCGGCCGAGACCCGTATGGGGTCGGGCAAGGGAAACCCCGAGGGATGGGTCGCCGTGGTGAAGCCGGGTCGCGTCATGTTCGAGCTTTCGGGCGTCCCCGAACCGGTGGCCAAAGAGGCCATCCTCCGCGCGGCCCACAAGCTGCCGATCAAGGCGAAGTTCATCACCAGGACGGGGGCCGAGTGATGCAGGCCGCCGAGCTGCGGGACCTCCCGACCGACGAGCTCCTTTCGCGGCTCGAGTCGCAGAAGGAGGAGCTGTTCAACCTGCGATTCCAGGGCGCGACCGGTCAGCTCGACAACCCCATGCGGGTGAAGCAGGTTCGCCACGACATCGCCCGCATCCTTACGGTGCTCAGACAGCGACAGACCGAGGACGAGATGGAAGCTCAGATCGCCGCCGCCGATCGCGAGGCGCTGGAGGAGCGGAGAGAGGCCATCGCGCGGGGTGAGCTGAAGGGCCGGGCGCTCAGCGACATCGCGGAAGAGGCTCTGATCGAACAGGAGGCCGCCGAAGGCGCCGCCGGCGTCCCGGAGGAAGAGGCATGACGCCCGAGCAGGACGTTCAGAACAGGACCCACCGAAAGGTGCGAACCGGAGTGGTGGTCCGCGACGCGGCCGACAAGACGGTGGTGGTCCGGGTGACGTCGCAGGTTCGGCACGCGCTCTACGGACGGTCCATCCGGCGGTCGCAGAAGTTCATGGCGCACGACGAGACCAACGACGCCCACATCGGCGACACGGTTCGAATCATGGAGACCCGGCCGCTTTCCAAGACCAAGCGGTGGCGGGTCGTGAAGGTTCTGGAGAGGGCGAAATAGACAGCCATGATCCAGCAGGAGACGAGGTGCCGCGTTGCGGATAACACCGGGGCCAGAGAGGTCCTGGTGATTCGCGTGCTGGGCGGCTCGGGCCGGCGATACGCGAGCCTCGGCGACATCGTCGTCGGCTCGGTCAAGGACGCCCTTCCCGGCAGCGCGGTAAAGCGAGGCGACGTGGTGCAGGGCGTCGTGGTGCGCACGGCCAAGGAGCGGCGGCGGCCGGACGGCTCCTACATCAAGTTCGACGACAACGCCGTGGTCCTGCTGAACGACACCCGCAACCCTCGTGGGACGCGCATCTTCGGGCCGGTGGCCCGTGAGCTTCGGGAGAAGCGGTTCATGAAGATCATCTCCCTTGCGCCGGAGGTGCTGTAAAGCATGCGAGTTCCAGACATCAGAAAGAACGACGAGGTCCAGGTCATCTCGGGCAAGGACAGCGGCAAGCGTGGCCGAGTGGTGAACGTCTTCCCGAAGGACAACCGCGTCATGGTGGAGGGCGTGAACCGCGTCAAGCGCCACATGCAGATGCGCCCGTCCCGGACCTCGGGCCGGCTCCAGGAAGGTGGGATCGTCACCAAGGAGCTTCCCGTCGACCTCTCGAACGTGCAGATCGTGTGCAAGACCTGCGGCAAGGCCACCCGGATCGGACACCGCGTCGAGGGTGGGCTGAAGGTGCGCGTCTGCCGCAATTGCGAAGCGGAGATCTGAGATGGCCGATCAAGAAGAACCCAAGCAGAAGAAAAGTCGCGCTTCGGCGCCGGCGAAGGCGAAGGAGCCGGCCCCGCGACTCAAGGAGCGATACCGGCAGGAGATCCTTCCGGCGCTTCAGTCGGAGCTCGGGCTGGAGAACCCCATGCGGGTCCCGTCGCTCGAGAAGATCGTGCTGAACATGGGCGTGGGCGACGCCGTTCGCGACTCCAAGATGCTGGACGCCGCGGTTGCGGACCTCACGCAGATCACCGGCCAGAAGCCCGTGATCACCAGAGCCCGCAAGTCCATCGCCGGGTTCAAGCTTCGTGAAGGAATGGCCATCGGAACCAAGGTGACCCTTCGCGGCGCGAAGATGTGGGAGTTTCTGGACCGGCTGCTCTCGACGGCGCTGCCGCGCATTCGGGACTTCCGCGGCCTGGAGCCCGACGGGTTCGACGGCCGCGGCAACTACACCATCGGCGTGACGGAGCAGCTGATCTTTCCCGAGATCGAATACGACAAGGTGGCCAAGGTTCGCGGCATGGACATCACCATCGTGACCACGGCGCGTGAAGACGACGAGGCCAGGGCTCTGCTGACCGCGCTGGGTTTCCCATTCCAGCGGCAGGCAGCCCCCGCGGCGGCGGCCGCAAGCTAACAAGGAGAGAAGCGAAAAATGGCGAAGAAAGCGCTGGTCGAGAAGCAGAAGCGGGCCGGAAAGAAGTTCGGCGTCCGGAGCTACACCCGATGCGCCAGATGCGGGCGGCCTCGCGCCGTCTTCAAGGACTTCCTTCTGTGCCGGATCTGTTTCCGCGAGCTCGCGCATCAGGGCGAGATTCCCGGCGTGACGAAGGCGTCGTGGTGAGGGGTTGGTGAGCAGCACATGGTCATGACCGATCCCGTTGCCGACCTGCTGACGCGTCTGCGGAACGCCAACATGTCCTACAAGGAGGAGATCACCGTTCCCTCGTCGTCCCTGAAGGAGCGTCTGCTCGAGATCCTGACCCGCGAGGGGTACCTCACGGATGTCGCTGTGGAGGGGGAGGGAAAGGACCGCAATATCATCGTGCGGCTGAAGTACGGGCCGAACCGGGAGCGAACCATCACCGGCATCAAGCGCGTGTCGAAGCCCGGGAGGCGCGTGTTCGCCGGGCGCGGTGATCTCCCGAGGGTTCGCGGCGGACTGGGGATCGCCATTCTCTCCACGTCGCAGGGACTCATGACGGACCGCCAGGCGAAGAAGCTCGGCGTCGGCGGCGAAGTGCTCGCGTACGTCTGGTAGGGGAGCCATGTCTCGAATCGGAAAACAACCAATAGCGATTCCTTCCGGCGTCGAGGTCGCGGTGGACGGCTCGCGTGTGACCGTGAAGGGCCCACGCGGGACGCTGGAGCAGACGTTTCATCAGGACCTTCGCATCCTTCAAGAAGACGGCACGGTCCGGGTGGAGCGGCCGACCGAGGAGCGGCTCCACCGTTCGCTCCACGGCCTGACGCGGACCCTCATCGCCAACATGGTCCAGGGCGTGACGAACGGGTTCGAGAAGCGGCTCGAGATCATCGGCGTCGGTTATCGCGCCGCTCTCAAGGGGAGCGACCTCGAGATCGCCGCGGGATATTCCCATCCGGTTCCGTACAAGGCGCCGGCCGGGATCGAGTTCGAGGTCCCCGCTCCCACGAGGATCGTGGTGCGTGGGATCGACAAGCAGCTGGTAGGCGAGGTGGCCGCGGAGATTCGAAAGATTCGGAAGCCCGAGCCCTACAAGGGGAAGGGCATTCGGTACGAGGGCGAGGAAGTTCGGAAGAAGGCAGGTAAGGCGGCCAAGGGAGCGACCCGATGAGGCCGGACCTCAAGCGACGGGCTCGTATCCAACGCCACCGCCGCATCCGACGGAAGGTGTTCGGGACGGAGGAACGGCCGCGCTTGGCCGTCTACCGGTCGAACCGGCACATCTACGCGCAGCTAGTGGACGACCTGAGCGCTCGGACGCTGGCGGCGGCATCCGACGTCGGGACGGGCAATGGCGACAAGACCGCTCGCGCCAAGGAAGTCGGCAAGGCCATCGCCGAGCGAGCGAGGGCTGCGGGCGTCGAGCGAGTCGTGTTCGATCGCGGCGGCCGCCTGTACCACGGGCGTGTCAAGGCGGTCGCTGAGGGAGCGAGAGAGGCAGGGCTGCAGATTTGAGGCGATACGACCAGGGGTCCGAGCGCAGCGCGTTCGAGGAGCGCGTGGTCTC
>DASVPT010000080.1:0-4002 GCA_036389535.1 Actinomycetota bacterium | reverse complement strand
CCACGTCGGAGCCTTCGGCCACGTCGGCGCGGAATGCTGCTGCGCGCCCACCCTTGGTCTCGATGGCTTCCACGGTTTCCTTCGCCGCGGCGTCGTCTGTGCTGTAGGAGCAGGCAACATGGAAGCCGCCGTCTCCGAGAGCGCGCGCAACGGCCCGGCCGATCCCGCGAGAGGCCCCGGTGACGAGGGCAACCCGAGTCATACCGCTGCCTCCGCGACGGGACGCTCAGCCGTCCACCGAATCAGATTGGCTCCCCACGCCAGCCCCGCGCCGAATGCCGCGGTCAACACGACGTCGCCGGGCTGCAGCCGGCCGCTTCGCCACGCCTTGTCGAGCGCAATGGGAACGGACGCCGCCGACGTGTTCCCCACGTGAGCGAGGTCCACGAAGACCCGATCGTCCGGAAACGAGAGCCGCGCAGCGATCGATCGAATGATCCTGGCATTGGCCTGATGCGGAACGAGGAGCGCGACGTCATCGGCGGTCAGCCCCGACTTCTCGAGCAAGGACGACGCCGCCTCAGACATCGCTTCGACCGCCCGACGGAAAACTTCGCTGCCGTCCCGCATGTGGATGGTGTGATCCGACCGGCCGACGGTGTCGAGCGACGCCGGCTGGCTGCTTCCGCCCGCTGGGATCCCGAGGAGGCCGGCCGAGCGCCCATCGGTTTCGAGGACGGACGCCACCACGCCCGGCTCCTGAGCGGCGCGAAGGATCGCCGCGCCGGCACCGTCGCCGAACAAGACGCAGGTGGTCCGGTCCGAAAAGTCGAGGAAGCGGGACAGGACTTCGGTTCCGATCACCAGAACCGTGTCCACCGAGCCCGCAGCGATCTGCGCAGCCCCCACCTCCATCGCGTAGACGAACCCGGCGCACGCCGCGCCGATGTCGAAGGCCCAACCACCGATCCCCAGCCGGTCCTGCACGAAGCTGGCGGTCGATGGCAGCGGTTGGTCTCCCGAGATGGTCGCGACGATGGTGAGGTCGACCGCGGCCGGGTCCATGCGGGCGGCCTCGAACGCGCGAGCCGCGGCCCTCGCGGCCAGCGACGACGCCGTCTCCCCCGGACCTGCGAACCGGCGCGCTTCGATGCCGGTGCGCGAACGGATCCACTCATCTGAGGTGTCCAGGTTGCGGGCCAGCTCGTTGTTGGGAACGACTCGCGTTCCGAGCGCGGCGCCGGTCGACATCACGGAGGCGAATCGGCGATTCATCGTTCCTCCGGCTCGATGGCGAACAGCGGTTGGTTCGCGGCCATCGGTTCGCCCTCGATCGCAAGAACCGAACACACCGTCCCGCCGACCGGGGCTCGGACCACGGTCTGGTGCTGTCCCTGTTCCAGGCGAGCCAGCGCCTGACCGGCGTCGACTCTTTCCGAACCCGCGGCGAACCTGCGCGGTGGATAGAACCGCACGCGCCCCGCGCTCGGCGTCACCACCAACCGAAGATGAAACGGAATCCCGGTCGTGTCCATCATCGAGCCGCCTCGGGGGCGAAGAGCGTCATGACGTCCGCAGGCCCGCCGACCGCGATCGCGGCGGCGTTTTGAATCGATCGGCGCGCCAGGCGGGTCAGCACGTCGGAAGGTCCCGCTTCAATCACCAGATCGACCGATAGCTCCGCGATGGAGTCCATGGTTCGTGACCACCGGACCGGCGCGGTCAGCTGGCGAGACAGCAGGTCCCTGATTTCGTGCGGATTCGACGTCGGGCGGCCGCTGGCGTTGGGGATCACGGGACACTCCGGAGCGCGGAATTCAAGCCGGGCAATGACGGCGCGAACGCGATCCACGGCCGGCTGCATCATCGGCGAGTGGAACGCTCCCGCGACCTTCAGGCGGACAGCCTTCACCTTGCGGGAGCGCGCAAGGTCCTCGACCCGCTCGATGGCGGCCACGCTGCCCGAGAGCACGGTTTGCGACGCGCTGTTTTCGTTGGCCACGCCCAACACGTCCCCGCGCCCGGCGATCGTCGAAAGCTGCATGGCTTCTTCCGGGCTCACGCCGACCAGAGCGGTCATGGCACCCGGGTGCGACTCGGCTGCCTGCTGCGTGGCGGCTCCTCGTTCGGCTACCGCGAGGGCCGTCGGGCCTAGGTTCAGCACTCCTGCAGCGACCAGAGCGGCGTATTCGCCAAGCGAATGGCCCGCCACGACTGCGGGACGAAGACCCTCGGCCTTCAGCGCTCGAAACGCGGCGACGTCACAAGCGAACAGGGCCGGCTGGACGACATCGGTGCGGCCGAGCCTGCTCTCGTCTCGGCAAACATCGGCCACGTCGTATCCGAGGACGCCGGAGCACTCATCGAGCACGGCCTTGGCGGCGTCGTGTTCCATCCACGGATCCGCCATACCGGCGTACTGCGATCCCTGCCCCGGGAAGACCACAGCAACGCGCGAGCCAGATCGCAGTTCGGGGACGACGGAAATTGGGCGCGGACTTGCCATTGGGGCCGTAAGACCCCGACGGTCCAAACACGGTTACGCCATTGCGCCAACCTCCCAGTCGGTAGGTTTCCAAACAGGCGTAACCGTCCACGCACCACTTCCGTCGAAACGGGGATGTCGCTCCTGTCCGGAAAGAGACTGCTGGTCACGGGCGTCCTGACGCCGGACAGCATCGCCTTCTGCGTAGCACAGGCCGCCCAGCGAGAGGGGGCCGAGATCGCCCTGACGGGATTCGGTCGCGGCCTTTCCCTGACCCGGCGAAGCGCTCAGCGGCTGAAGCAAGCGGTCGACGTCTTGGAGATGGACGTCACCGATCCCGCGCACATCGCCGGGGTCGCCGCCGAGCTGAAAACGCGCTGGGGATCGTTGGATGGACTGTTGCACGCGGTCGCATTCGCGCCGGAAGACGCGCTCGGCGGCCGGTTCCTCTCGACGCCCTGGGAGAGCGCTTCGACCGCGCTGCATGTGAGTGCGTTCTCCCTGAAGGCGGTGACTGCCGAGATGCAGCCGCTGCTCTCGGTTCAAGGAGGAAGCGTCGTCGCGTTGGACTTTGACGCCTCCGTCGCGTGGCCCGCCTACGACTGGATGGGGGTCTCGAAGGCCGCCCTCGAGTCCGTGACCCGCTACCTGGCGCGGGATCTGGGTCCCGACCGAATCAGGGTCAACTGCATTGCCGCGGGACCTCTCAAGACCGTGGCCGCCAAGGGCATTCCGGGCTTCGACCGCTTCGTGGATACCTGGCCGCAACGCGCCCCGCTCGGGTGGGACGTCACTGACCCATCGCCCGTGGCAGATGCGGCCGCGTTCCTCTTCTCGGATCATTCGCGCGGCATCACCGGCGAGATCCTGCACGTCGACGGCGGTTTTCACGCCGTTGGCGCTTCCTGACCCTCTGACCCCAGCTCGCTCTCGCGGCGAGCGCTGTAGGCCATTTGACTAGTTAGTTCGGGCTGACTACGGTTCGGCTGCCCGCAGGTGAGTGCCGGCGCGGGTAGGCGGGCCGCCGGCAGAAAGGAAACGCCATGCCCGTTCGTTCATTGAGGGTGCTGGTCGCCTTCACCCTCGTACTCTTCGGCTTCGCCGCGATCGGCGCCGGCGCGGCGGCCGGTGACACCACCACCGGATCGGCCGAGAACTACATCGTTCTGTATAAGCAGCAAGCGGTTCCCTCGGATGCCGCGAAGACGGTTCAGAGCGCCGGCGGAACACTCGTGGCGAAATACGGCGCGATCGGCGTCGTCATCGCCACGTCTTCCAGCTCCACCTTCCGATCGAAGCTACTGAAGGACACTCGGATCGAAGGTGCCGCAGCGACCACCAACTTCGCCTCACAGCTCGACCAGGGTGAGGTCGCGGCGAGCGGCGCCGACGAGTCAGGCGGGCCGCCGCAGGAGCTGCCGAACGGACCCGCGACGGATCAGGACGAGACGCTGTTCCCGCTCCAGTGGGACATGCGCCAGATCAAGACCCCGGAGGCCCACGCCATCACCGGCGGTAGCCCGGCTGTGGTGGTCGGGGACATCGACACCGGCCTCGACTTCGACCACCCCGATCTT
>DASVPT010000079.1:0-2667 GCA_036389535.1 Actinomycetota bacterium | reverse complement strand
GCCTCTCGGCGTTGTCGGTCCTCCTCGGCGAACTTCTCCGCGTCCTGGACCATCCGGTTGATGTCGTCCTTCGACAGCGCCGTGCCACCAGTGATCGTCATCTGCTGCTCCTTGCCGGAGGCGAGATCCTTCGCTGAGACGTTCACGATCCCGTTGGCGTCGATGTCGAAGGCCACCTCGATCTGCGGCATCCCCCGTGGCGCCGGTGGGATGCCCATGAGATGGAACTTCCCGAGCGAGCGCACCGCGGGAGAGAACACCGTTTCCGCCTCCCCTTGAAGCACGTGCACCTCGACTGTCGTTTGGTTGTCGTCCGCGGTGGTGAAGATCTCGCTTCGCCGCGTGGGGATGGTGGTGTTCCGCTCGATGAGCTTGGTGAAGATCCCGCCCTTCGTCTCCACGCCGAGCGACAGCGGTGTGACGTCCAGAAGCAGGATGTCCTTCACGTCGCCCTTGAGGACGCCCGCCTGGATGGCAGCGCCGACCGCGACGACCTCGTCGGGGTTCACACCCTTGTGCGGTTCCTTGCCCCCAGTCAGCCGGCGAACCAGTTCCTGGATCATGGGCATCCGCGTCGCTCCGCCGACCAGGATGATGTGGTCGATGGCCGACACGTCCTTGCCCCAGTCCTTGACGGCCTGCTGGAAGGGCCCGCTGCACGCCTCGACCAAGTCCTCGGTCATCCGCTCGAACTCGGAGCGGGTGAGCTTCAGCTCCAGATGGAGGGGACCCTCCGCCGTGGCCGTGATGAAGGGCAGGTTGATCGTGGTCTCCATCACCTGAGACAGCTCGATCTTCGCTTTCTCCGCGGCCTCCTTGAGGCGCTGCATCGCCATCCGGTCCTTCGAAAGGTCCACGCCGTGCGCGTTCTTGAACTCCGTGACCAGCCAATCGATGACGCGCTGATCCCAGTCGTCACCGCCGAGATTGGTGTTGCCGGCCGTCGCCTTCACCTCGAACACGCCCTCACCGATCTCCAGGAGCGACACGTCGAACGTGCCGCCTCCGAGGTCGAAGACGAGGATCGTCTGGTCGCTCTGCTTGTCGAGGCCGTAGGCGAGGGCGGCGGCGGTCGGCTCGTTGATGATGCGAAGCACCTCGAGCCCGGCAATCTGTCCGGCCTCGTTGGTGGCCTGGCGCTGCGCGTCGTCGAAATACGCGGGGACGGTGATGACCGCCTGCGTCACCTTGTCGCCGAGATAGGCTTCCGCGTCGCGCTTGAGCTTGCCGAGGACCTGAGCGGAGATCTCCTGCGGGGTCCATTTCTTTCCGTCGATATCCAGCGACCAGTCCTTTTGACCCATCTGGCGCTTGATGGAACGGATGGTGCGGTCGGGATTGGTGATGGCCTGTCTCTTGGCGACCTCGCCGACGAGGATCTCGCCCGTCTTGGCGAAGGCGACCACCGATGGGGTGATCCTCGACCCTTCCGCATTCGGGACGACCACGGGTTCCGAGGCCTCGAGTACTGAGACAACCGAGTTGGTGGTCCCGAGGTCAATTCCAACTGCTCGTGGCATGAATGTGCCTCCTCTAGCGGTCCTTTAGCTTGACTCGAAGATAAATCTTAAGCGTGGTAGTGTCAACTTTCGGAACTCGTCGACCCCCATTACCGGCGCAATCGAGGACGCTAACCGCGAGAACGACAATCTCCAGTTGAACGATTCCATGGGTCTAGCCCATAATGGCGGCTCATCTAAACCGGGTTGCGCTATGCAGAGGAGGGGTGATGGACGACGACGCGCCGAAATTCGGCACGGGCCTGTTCGGTTTCCGTCGCTCCGCGGTTCAACAGATCATCGCTGAGGGGGAAGCTCGGCTTCGGGACGCCGAGCGGCGGCTGCGGGTCGCGGAGTCACGGGCGACGGAGCTTCAACGAGAGCTCGAAGAAATGAGACGTCGCAACGCACAGATCGATGAGCAGATCCGGAGGCTTCAGTCGCAGACCGAGCGAACCTCCGGCCGCGCGACGCCCACGCGCACCGTCCAGGCGTGGCCGGCCGCCCATCAGGACGGCCCGCGACCGGCATTGAAGGAGGAGCGATGAGCAGCGAGGAGCCCCGGCTCGGAAAGAGCCTCTTCGGCTACGCACGCTCGGCGGTGGCTCGGATCCTCGCTGACCGCGAAATCATGTTGCGGCAGGCAGAGGGCGCAGCCAGGGACGCCGAATTCAAGGCCGAGGAGCTCGAGGACGAGCTCGACGAGGTGCGCGCGGTGAACGCGCGCCTCGACGAGCAGATGGAGCGCCTGCGGGCGCAGCTGGATCCGCTTGCGGCGGATGAAGTTGCCCAGCCGCCGATCGCCGCTCAGGCCCAGCACGTCGAGAACGGGATGGAGGAAGCAGAGGACGAGGAGCTTCCGGCGTTTTCCGAACCGATCTCGATGTGGGACCCCGAGAGCGCGGCCTCGGATGATCCGTTTACGCCAGTTCGGACCGGCGCCGCTCCCGAGGCGAGCGCCAAGCGCGACTCCGAGGACAGCGACGACTTCGCCCAGGACACCTCGTCGTTCTGGGCTCCGGCCGAGTACGCGACGGCAGCCGTGCGAGGACGGGAAGAGCGTGCCGCGCCGGCCAGGCCGGCGGAGCCTTCCTGGGTTTCCGACTACGATGTGGGACCCGGCTCGCCAGATGAGGGCGAAGGAGAAGAGGACATTCCGGAGATGCTG
>DASVPT010000078.1:0-5494 GCA_036389535.1 Actinomycetota bacterium | reverse complement strand
TCACGTCGTTCGCTTCTTCGCGAACCACCGGCGCTTGCGAGATCCCGAACTCCTGGAGCTTGTCGACGGCTTGCCGAACCTTTTCGTGGGCGTTGATCTTGACCAGCATCGGCACGGGGCCGCGCCGCGCCGAGAGGACCTCCTCCACTCGGATGGTCTCGGTCCGCGCCAAAAATCCGTACTGCAGAAGCCACGAGTCCGAGTAGAGCTTCGATAGGTAGTTGCGGCCCGTGTCGGGGAAGATCACCACGACCAGCGCGTCCTCCGGCAGCTCGCGGGCCACCAGCAGCGCCGCAAACAGCGCGGTGCCGGACGATCCACCGACCAGAATCCCTTCCTGCCTCGTGATGGCTCGCGCGGTGAGGAATGAGTCGCGGTCGGACACGCGGATGTAGCGATCGACGACCGATGGGTCGAACGTCTCGGGCCAGAAGTCCTCGCCGATCCCTTCGACCAGATACGGCCGCGGCTGGTCACCGGAGAACAGCGACCCTTCCGGATCCGCCCCGATGACCTGCAGGTCCGGCTTCTTCTCTTTGAGGTAACGGCCAACTCCGGTAATCGTCCCTCCGGTCCCGAGGCCGGCGACCAGGACGTCGATCTGTCCTTCGGTCTGCTCCCAGATCTCTGGCCCGGTGGTTTCGTAATGCGTCTCCGGGTTCGTCTGATTGAAGTACTGATTCGGCTGGAACCCGCCGGGAATCTCCTCCGCCAGCCGGTCCGCGACCCGGTAATAGGACTCGGGCGATTCGGGCGGCACGGCGGTGGGGGTGATGACCACCTCGGCGCCGTAGGCGCGGAGCAGAGCCACCTTCTCCTGGCTCATCTTGTCGGGCATGACGAAGATGCACTTGTAGCCCTTGATCGCCGCGGCGATGGCCAGCCCATGACCGGTGTTCCCCGAGGTCGGCTCGATGATGGTCCCGCCGGGTTTCAGCAAACCGGCCGATTCGGCGGCCTCGATCATGCGAAGACCGATGCGGTCCTTGACGCTGCCACCGGGGTTCAGCATCTCGAGCTTGGCGAGAATGGTCGGCCGGACGCCGCGCGTGACCGACCTCAGGCGAACCAGCGGCGTGTTTCCGACCGCGTCGAGAAAGGTCTCCAGAACGTTCATGTGGCCGGCGCTAGCTCCGTGGAGAAGAAGGCGTCAGGCCGTCGAATCGACGGTGACCGAGCAGCTGAGCGCTCCTGTGGGTGCGGCATCGAGACTGAAGGATATGGCCGTATGGTACGCCTGTCCCGGTTGAACGCTCCCGACCGTCGCCGATCCCTGACCCACCACGTTGCCGGATTGATCGGTCACCTTTCCCGTGAGGGCGACCACCAGATGCGCGCGGCCGCTGGTCACGGTGACGTTGGCCGTGGCGCTCTGGGTCGCCGGATCCACCCTGCACGCGTCCACACCGGCCCTCACGTCAGATTTGGACGCGCCTCCCGCCATCTGAGCCGACTGCGTGCAGCCACCGGCCAGAGCACCGCAGATGGTGAGTAGGATTGCCAACCTGCCGGCGCGAGGGCGTCGCGAAACCGACCGCGTGAGAAACACAGTCATATGACGACGTATCGGCTCGAACCGTCCGCAACTGAGATGCGCAGCATGGCCAACGCGGCGCTCGACTATCTGGTCGGGTTCATCCAGGATCTCCCGGACGCCCCGGCGGCCGACACGGCGTCCTCGGACGAGCTTCTGGAGGAGCTTCGCCGAACCCCCCCTGACGAAGGCCGACCGTTCGACCAGGTCCTGGATGACATCGAGGCCAGCGCGGCAAAGGGATTCAACACGGCCGGGCCGGGTTATCTGGCGTTCATCCCGGGTGGCGGGCTGTTCGCCGCCGCGCTCGGCGACTTTCTGGCCTGCGGGGTGAACCGATTCGTCAACGTCTGGAGCGCCGCGCCTGCGTTCGCCCAGATCGAGTCCACGGTGATCCGGTGGCTCTGCGATCAGTTCGACTACCCCTCAGAGGCGAGAGGGATTCTCACCTCCGGCGGCTCCATGGCGAACTTCTCCGCCATCGTGACGGCCCGAAGGACGCGGCTCCCGGAAGATTTCCTGAAAGGGACGCTGTACGTCTCGGAGCAAACCCACGCGTCCGTCGCCAAGTCCGCGGTCCTGGCGGGATTTCCGCAGCGAAACGTGCGCGAGGTTCCGTGCACGCCGGAGCTTCGGCTGGACCCCGCCGCGTTGGCCGACATGATCCGCGCGGACCGGCGAAGCGGCCTTCAGCCATTCATGATCGTCGCCAACGCGGGCACGACGAACACCGGCGCCATCGACCCGATCGCGGACATCGTTGAGCTCGCCCGGGCCGAAGCCCTGTGGGTCCACGTAGACGGCGCGTACGGAGGGTTCTTCCAGCTGACCGACCGCGGGCGGCGCGCCTTCCGTGGAATCGAGGAAGCGGACTCGATCACCCTGGATCCGCACAAGGGCATGTTCTTGCCGTATGGGACCGGCAGTCTCCTGGTCCGCGATGGTGAGCGACTGCGTCAAGCCCACCAGGTCCAGGCGGCCTACCTCCAGGACCTCGCCCCAGAGTCGGAGATCCCCAACTTCTCGGACTACTCACCCGAGCTTTCGCGCGACTTCCGCGGATTGCGCGTGTGGCTTCCGCTCCAGCTTCACGGCGTCGATGCGTTTCGGGAAGCGCTCGATGAGAAGCTCGACCTGGCCCGCCTGATCTACGACGCCCTGGTGGCCACGCCGGGCTTCGAGCTTCCCTGGGAGCCCGAGCTCACCGTTGTTCCGTTCACGTACCGGCCCAGGGCAGGTGACGCCGAGGCATTCAACCGATCGCTCCTCGAGCGAATCAACGCGTCGAAGCGCGTGTTTCTGTCGAGCACGACCATCGACGGCAGGTTCGTGCTTCGCGCTTGTGTCGTGAGCCACCGGACGCATCGCGACCGAGTGGAGGAAGCGATTCGGATCATCACCAGCGCGGCCGAGGATCTCGAGCGCTCAGCCTGAGCTTTCTTGCTGAACGCCTGCGCCTAACCTCCGCGGGTCCCCTTGCCCCTCGGCGGGAGGAGGACCATTTCGGGGGCGGTGTAAAAGGCTCGCGTGCAGGTATCGAGGCCCGAGCTCGGGATCCCGCATTCCGCATACGCCTCCACATCCGGGCGGCGCCACCGATAGCCGGTCATCGGAATGGGGTCCGTGCCGTGCTTCACGTCGACATCGGTGAAGACGACCAGCCACTGGCCCATGGTGGGATCCGCGGCGAAGGCTCCGAACGCCTGACGCTCCGCCGGCGTCATGACGGCGCCCCAATGATCTTGCTCGCGCGATTTCTCGATGAACGCCACCGCCGCGGTGCCCATAGCCGAGCTCAACGCCTTCACCCGAAGATGCGGTCGGGGAGTCAAAGACGCGACCAGGCGCTTGGTGGAGCCGGGGACGTCCAACTGTGGCGAGCCGACCAGGGAGTACCACGTGCCGTCCTGAGTCGGCGCGTCGAAGGTGCGCGCCGGTGCACGGCCGAGATCCGTGGTGGTGGGAATTTCGCGGACGTTCTCACAGGCAGCCGTGAGCGCGAGAACCAAGACGACCAGCGCCGGCAGCCCCACACGGGGAGCGACCCTCCCCAGCATGGCGGTTAGGGTACACCCACATGTCTGACGGACGCGTCCGGTTCCGCGGCGTTCCCGCCGCCTCAACAGATCAACCGCTGATCAGCGAGTACGCGCTGCTTTCGGATTGCCGCTCGGCCGCGCTGGTCAGTAAAGACGGATCTCTCGACTGGTTGTGCTTCCCGCGCTTCGATGGGCCGTCCGTGTTCGCGCGCGTTCTCGACAGCGCCGCTGGGCACTGGGCCATCCAGCCAACTGCACAGGCCGAGGTCTCGCGACGGTATCTGGAGCAAACGATGGTTCTCGAGACGACCTACACGACGGCAAGTGGAGTTGCCGTCGTGACCGATGCGATGGCGGTTGGAAGAAACAACCGAGGGCATCAACTCGGGGCCCGGTCGCCCGGTGTGCTGCTTCGCCGCGTGGCATGCGTCAGCGGGGACGTGGAGTTCGAACTGGAGTACAGCCCGCGTCCCGAATACGGGCTGGTCACTCCGCTGCTCGTCGCCGGGAATCGCGGTGTGTTCGCGCGGGGCGGCGCCGATGTGTTGATGCTCTCCTCGCCTGCACCGCTCGAGGTTCGAGGCGGCAAGGCGCATGGCGTGGTTCGACTTCGACCCGGGCAGACAGCGGCCTTCGCTCTCGCGCACCGGTCGAGCTGGGAGGCGGCTCCGCGACCGTGGAGTCAGGAAGAGATCGAGCGGCGAATCGACGACACCGTCAAGGCATGGCGGACATGGTCTGGCCTTCACCAGAACTATGAGGGACCGTGGCGCGAGCTCGTTCATCACAGCGGCCGGGTGCTCCAGGCTCTGACCTTCCAACCGACGGGTGCCATCGTCGCCGCCCCGACGACGTCACTCCCAGAAACGGTGGGTGGCGAGCGGAACTGGGATTACCGGTACGCGTGGGTGCGCGACGCGAGCTTCACGCTTCAGGCTCTGTGGGTCGCGGCGTGTCCTGACGAGGCGATCTGGTTCTTTCGGTGGATGGCCGGTGCGGTGGCCGCGATGGCGAGCGAGGGCGATGACCTCCAGATCATGTTCGGCGTCGGTGGCGAGCACGACCTCAGCGAACGCGAGCTCGGTCACCTCGACGGTTACCGGGGTAGTCAGCCCGTCAGGGTCGGCAATGGTGCGTGGACACAGCGGCAGCTCGACGTCTACGGCGAGGTCCTCGACGCGGCGCATCGGTTGGCCGAGCAAATTAGCGGCCTCGACGAAACGACCGCTCGATTCCTGTCGTGGTGCGCGGACACCGCCGGGGCCCGGTGGAACGAGACTGATCAGGGGATCTGGGAGGTTCGTGGACCACCTCAGGAGTTCCTGTACTCCAAGCTGATGTGCTGGGTCGCCCTCGACCGAGCCATCGAGATGGCCGGCCTTCTTCGCGCCAATGATCGGGTGGAGGAGTGGTCCGGGGCGCGGGATGCTGTTCGAGAGGCGATCCTCGAGCATGGATGGAACGAGGCCGTCGGGGCATTCACGCAGTCCTTCGGCTCGGATGCGCTCGATGCTTCAGCGCTCATGATGCCGATCGTGGGGTTCATCGCCGCGGACGATCCGAAGATGAAGTCCACGATCAACGCCATCGCGGAGCGGCTGACGGACCATCGCGGTCTGGTCTATCGATACGCGGTTGAGCACACCGACGACGGACTGGCCGGCGAAGAGGGCACATTCCTCCTCTGCACGTTTTGGCTCGCCCATGCGCTGGCCCTCGCGGGCGAGGTTGAACGGGCGAAGGAGACCTGTCAGCGGGCCGTCGAATACGCCAACGATGTTGGCCTGTTTGCCGAAGAGGTTGAGCCTTCCTCCGGGGAGCTACTCGGGAACTTTCCCCAGGCCTTCAGTCACATCGGGTTGGTCAATGCCGCGTGGGCAATCAGCGAGGCCGACGCCCGGGCCTCGGGATAGGGCCCCAT
>DASVPT010000077.1:0-1551 GCA_036389535.1 Actinomycetota bacterium | reverse complement strand
ACTGTCCGATCAGCGCGTCGACACCAGCCGGACCGAGCGACTGAACGAAGATGTTGGCCCAGTGGTTCTGCGCGCCGAAGTTGCAGTTGAAGCTGTCGATCTGGCCGCAGTTCCCGCCGGTGTGGCCCACACTCTGATAGCCCTGGACCGCGTCCTCGAGGTACGCGATGGTGGCGGCGAGGTCCAGCTGGTGGCGGCTGACGATCTCGAGGACCTGATGGAGCAGGTTCAGGTCTGAGTCCAGGACGCGACGATTCCGCGAGACCAGGTTCGCCGTCTCATGTGAGGCGGAGTCGGTGGCCTGAAGCAGGGTGGCGATCTGCTGCTGGCGAGCGGCGAGGTTCTGAAACACCACGTCGAAGCGGTCAATGAACGAGATCAACGTGTCGCGCTTCTCGCCGAGGGTCGTGAACAGGATGCGGAGCGAGGTGATCAGGTCGGCGAGCTGATCCTTTCGGGAGTCGACCGCCTTCAGAACTCGAGTCAGTCCGGTGGCCACCTGCCGAACCTGATTCCGCTTGCCGGCGGTGATCGTGGTCAGCTCCTTCAAGAATTTATTCAGGGCGACCGGATCGGACTCCTGAGAGAGCCGCGCCGAGATGTCGTTTAGCTCCACGATGTCGATTGGCGTCGTGGTCCGGCTTACAGGGATGACGTCGCCGTCGTTCAGAAGCTGGTCTTGGGGTGGGCTCGCCGGGAGGCCGGCGAAGTCGCCGGAGATCAGATTGACCGCACGCTTGCCGAGCAGCGTCTGGACGGCGACCTCGGCGTGGGTGTCTTTCGTCAGCTCCACGCCTCGGTTCACGCCGAGCTCCACGGCCACCACGCCGCCCCGAATCTTGATGTCCTTCACTCGTCCTGCTTCGAGCCCGGCCACCGTGACCTTGTCGTCGCGCTGGATGCCCGCGGCGTCCGTGAACAGCGCGGTGACCTTGTACGTCTTGGCGAACACGCCCCCCGACAGCAAGAGCGAGAAGGCCGTTCCCAAGATGATCGCCGCGATGGCGATGGAGCCGATGATGCGATGGCTGCGCTCCAGGAAGGACTTCTGAAGGCGGTCCCGAACGCTAGGCACCGGAGCCTCCCATCACGGAGCCCACGAACTCGCCAAAGCTTCCGGGGGGCGAACCGAGCCCGACGGCGTCACCGCCGTCATCGTCGTCGTCCCCGCCACCACCGCCTGAGCCGCCGCCCCCGCTCACAATCGTTCCGAACTTGCCGCACTCGGTGTACGGCGGTTGGGCCTTCCCGGCGCGATCCTCCGAGGCCTGCGAGATCACTTTGCCGTTCTGGTCCTTGAACACGACGGTGACGATCCGGACGTTGAACCATTCGCCCCAGCTCGTCGTCTGCATGTAGGGAGAGACGCCGGCGGGGAGCGTGCAGAGCGTGTTCTCCAGCGCCCGCCGGTTGCTGACCAATGCGCCGAGGATGGAGTTGAGCGAGCGCAGCGTTGCGTCGATGTTTCCCCGGTTCTGCTTGAGCATCCGGTCCAGCAGCCGCTGGACGTCCGCCAGGTTGACGATGAGCGAGTCGATGTCGCCAATGTTG
>DASVPT010000076.1:0-1769 GCA_036389535.1 Actinomycetota bacterium | reverse complement strand
AGGCCGCGCTCGGCCGGGTACCCGGTGTCTTTGTGGCCGGCTCGGCGTACCGTGGCATTGGCATCGCCGACTGCGTGCGCCAGGCCAACGAGGTGGCCGCGGCGACCCAGGCACACCTGGCCAGAGTGGACGCCAGGGCTGAAGCCGCCACCTGAATCGAAAGAGAGGAAAGACATGGACCCCGTCACCTTCGCGTACTACCCGGTCTTCGCCAGGACGCCGGACCTTCGCTACCGCCCGCCGAGCGACCTCGAACAGGTCGCCCACGAGGCGGAGATCCTGTTGAAGGAGTGGTCCGATCGCGTGACGCTCCGGGGCACGTACTCGACCGTGGCGTTCCGTTCGGACGCGGATCTCATGATGTGGTGGGTCGCCGGCTCCGCCGAGACGCTTCAGGACCTTCTTGTTGAATTCCGGCGGACCGCGCTCGGCAAGGGCCTCGAGCTGCAACACGCCTTCCTCGGCGTGGTTCGACCCGCCGAGTTCAGCAAGGATCACTTGCCGGCGTTCTTGAAAGGCGAGGGCCCGAAGAAGTACCTCTGCGTCTATCCATTCGTTCGGACATCGGACTGGTACCTGCTGCCGCCCGACGAGCGGTCTTCGCTTCTTCGCGAACACGGCGAGATGGGTCGCGAGTTTCCGGATGTCCTCGCCAACACGACCAGCGCGTTCGGGTTGGGTGACTGGGAATGGATCCTCGCGTTCGAGGCAGACGACGTCTCTCGAATCGTCGACTGCATCCGGCGCCTCCGTCAGGCTGAGGCCCGGCGGTTCACCAAGGAAGAGATTCCGTTCATCACCGGCATCCGCAAGGAGTTTGTGCAGGCGGTTCGAGACCTCGCCTAGGGAGCCGAAGCCCCCAACTCGCTCAACAGCGGGACGAGCGACGGGTGAACCGCGGATAGGCGCGCATGCTCGGCTGCTGCCGCCGGATCGAGGAGTCCATGCGGCGCGGCGACGGCTGAGAACAGCTCGAGCGGCGTCGGTTCGAACAGAGGAGCGAGCGGGAGTTCCGCTCCGATGAACTTCGTCTCGCCGGCGATGGCATAGACCGGGATTCCCCGCTCGTGAGCAGCCTCGGCGAGCGCTCTGGTTTTCACCTTGTTGATCACGCTGGTCGGGGTCACGGCGTCGGCGCCGGCCACGACGACATCGGCGAACGGGTCGCGCAGCGCGGTCGCATCGTCCACGAGGGAAGTCTCGGTCCACCCACGAACGGCGCGGGCCATGTGGATTCCTTCGCCTCCGGGCTCCGACCGCATGCAGAGGACCCCCACCGGACACGCCACCCGCACCAGCTCGGCGACCGACGACGAATACGAGATCGTCAGGACGCGTCGTCCGTGGACCACACGATGAAGGGCCGCGACCGCCGCCTGATCGGCGTCCAAGAGGTCGGCGAACAGGCGGCCCCCCTCGCCGGGCGACTCCGCGGCACACAGCGCCGAGGCCAGACGCCACAGCGGCGCCATCGATGGATGCCCTCGAAGAAGCAGGGTGGCACCCTCCATCATTCGATCGGTGGGGAGAGCCGCCAGGAGGTCGACGGCGTTGCGGGCGATCTCCGCCGCTCCTGAACGCCGGTCGTGGGCAAGCTCTCGGAGCCGTGTCTGGATCCCGCCCATCGGGCCATCGTAGGGACGTGACTGGTGAAGGAGAGGGAATAACTCCATTGATATCTATCGTTCGTTAGACACGAACGTCAGGCCCGTCGCCAATCAGAAGAAGGAGATGTAATGCCCGTAGCCATCGCCCTCTTGATTCTTCGA
>DASVPT010000075.1:0-2265 GCA_036389535.1 Actinomycetota bacterium | reverse complement strand
GGGTTCCCGGCGCGTCAGAAGCGGGTTATGGCCTCGGCAAAGCCGGGTGGGTCAGCTTGAGGTTCGGTTCGAAGACACCATCGTTCGGGGTGTTGAGCGATTGGATCGAGGAGAGCTACCGGCTGGTCGCGCCAAAACGGCTGGTCAAGGAGCTCGATTCGACCCCAGGGCCGTAGCTCGGGACTCGGCTCAAAAGGTGACTCATTTTGAGCCGTTTTTGCTATTCGATGACAGAGTCCATTCTTGGGCCGTACGCCGGGATGAGGTCGAGGTACGGCTCCGGGTCGCCCTCCCAATCGAGGGCGCGGATCTGGTCGGCGCTTCGGCGGCCGGCCAACGCGCGATACAGCTCGTAGCGATCCGCCGAGACGGTCGCCCCCGGCGCTCCTTCGCCCGTCAGACGCCCCTTCCCGCCGTACTCCAGACGAAGCGGCGGCACACCGTTTTGCGCCAGCCGCAGCCCGAGCGTCGTCGCGTAGCTGACGAAGGCGATGCTGACCCCGGCGGATTCGCGCTCCCCCGGCATTCCCAGAGCATTCCGGATGTCCTGACTGTGGGTAGCTAGATCGGTGACCAACGCCGCATCGACGAAGGGCACACTTCGAGGGAAGGGGCGGTCGCCGCGGATCATCGGAAGGACCTCCCGAAGGACCTCATCCCATTCGGTGAGGATCTCCTCCAGCGAACGCCCCGTTCGACTCTCGACCTGATCGGCCGTCAGCGCGTCGCGAATTCCGGCCTGAGCCGAATCGAGGAGCGCGCGAACCAGGTCCAGGTCTGGTGGGATTCGGCCGTGCGCGGCATCGGAGGCCACACCCGTGACGTGGGCCACGACGTCCCGAACGCTCCAATCCGGCGAGGCGGGAACCTTCTCTCCGAGCTGCTCGGGAGAGAGCCCGCGAACCAACCCAACGAGGCCTCTCTGCGTCTCTTCGTAAGCCGTCGCCAGATCGAGCACGGCCGGACTCTAGCAGCGCCGTATCGACTCCTCCTTCCGTTTTCCTCGCGTACCGTGTATGACTGAACCGACGGTCCCGCGAACGAGAGGGAGGTCCGCATGGGATCCAAGGACAAGGCCGGTTCCAACAGCAAGAAGAAAGCGCAGCACAACTTGAAGGAAAAGCGCCAGGCGAAAAAGGCCAAGAAGGGCCGGTGACGCTGGCTTGACGTTCCTCGCCCACGCCGGCGGGGGCGATGAGCTGTTCGTGACGGTCGCCGCCATCGGCTTCTACATGGCAGCGCGCGGACTGGTCGCGGAAATTCGTGAACGCCGATCCCACGCTGCGTCCAAAAAGCGCGACTCCACGGCGTAGATGAGGCTCCCGGAGCGATCGATGGGGCGAAGCTCTCTCACTCCCCTCGGACGAACGTGCGCGGCTGGGGCCGGAGTGGTCGCCGGCCACGTGATCACCTATGTCCTCTCCTTTGCGGCCCCGCACGAGCGGCACGCCGCCCTTGCTGAGTCGGGCCATTCGTACTGGGCCACCGCAGTTTCCGCGGCGGCGATATCTGGTCTGGTCGTGCTCGTCGGGGTCGGTTGGAGCCGCTTCCGCGCGGGGTATCGCGGTAACGCCCACGCCGCGAGCACCAATCCGCTCACCCTGTGGTCGTCGCTGGCCCCGCTCCAGATCGTGCTGTTCCTCACCGTGGAGACGGTGGAGCGAGTGGTCTCGGCGGCACCCCTCGGCGGTCTGTTCGACCACGGGGTGGTCGCCATCGGCGTCATGGTCCAACTCGCCGTGGCGCTGGCGATTTCGCTCATCCTCGGGACCCTCGGAGCCGCGGCCGAAGCACTTGGATCCCTCCTCGCGCCGAAGAAGCTAAGCGCTCGAGCGAGCGGGCTTCGGGTTCCGAGCGCTTCAACGTCACTTCGGCGATTTCTCCTTGCGGGCGCGGTCGCCATCCGAGCGCCTCCCTCCGCGTAGCTCGGCACTTCTCAACGGCCCGAACAGTTCGAGCCGTAAGCCAAGCCTGCACAGGAGGACCTACATGACAGGAGGGTTGAAGGCCCTTGCACGGTTCACCCTGGCCGTCTCCACCATCGCCGCAACGCTGACACTGACCGCGAGCGCCGCGAGCGCACATGAGAGTCGGAACGTGGGTCCGTACTCGTTCGTCGTCGGCTGGGGCGACGAACCGGCGTACGCGGGAGAGAAGAACAGCGCTCAGATCATCCTCAGCCGGGGCAACACGCCGGTAGCGGACGGAGTTGACCTGAGGGCCGAGGTCATCTTCGGGCAGGCGTCAACAACATTTCCCGTCGAA
>DASVPT010000074.1:0-1641 GCA_036389535.1 Actinomycetota bacterium | reverse complement strand
CGCGGCCAGGGCCCGCATCCCGATTCGTTTGCCCGACCCTTCGGGTCCGGTGAAGAGATACGCGTGATGCGGCCGGGTCACCGCGCGAGCGAGGAACGCCACCGCTGATTCCTGTCCGGGAACGTCCCGAATGACCGGCGGAACGGCGTCCGGCGTTTGCTCCGTCGATTCGCTCGCCGTTTGGCTCACGGCTCGCTCGGTTCGAAGATCCTGTCGAGAGCTTCCCGCACGCGAACCTGCACCTCGTCGCGCGTCCCGCTCGCGTCGATCACCTGAAACCGTTCGGGGTGCTCCTCCGCGATCTTCAGATAGGCCTCCGAAACCTTGTTGTGAAACGTCAGGTCCTCGGATTCGAACCGGTCGCTGCGGCCGGGTTCGCGCGCCAGTGACTCCTCGGGGTCGACCTGGAGGAGGATGACGAGGTCGGGGAAGAGACCCTGTGTCGCCCACGCGTTGAGCGTCAGGATGTCCTGTTCGCCGAGGCCGCGGGCCACGCCCTGATACGCGATCGAAGAGTCCACGAACCGGTCGCACAAGACGACCTTGCCCTCGGCCAACGCCGGCCGTATCACCGTCGAGACCAGGTGGGCGCGAGACGCGGCGAAGACCAACGCCTCGGCGCGGGGATCGACCTTCCCGGTTGCGGCGTCCAGGATGGCATCGCGCAACCGGTCGCCGAATCCCGTTCCGCCCGGCTCCCGTGTCACCACGACGTCTCGGCCCTTCGAGGCGAGGTACTGCCGGGCCAGCTCGATCTGCGTCCCCTTGCCGGCCCCCTCGACCCCTTCGAAGACGATGAAGATGCCGGAGCGCTCCATCTTGCGGAACTTCGGGACCAGCGCGAGGGGACGGAGCCGGGTGAGCCGGCTCTTCTTCAGACCGCCCTTCGAGAGCATGCCGGCGAGGATGACGACCAGGCCGCCGACATAGAGCGCGAGCCGCGAGCCCGAGAGATCCAAGGTCTCCCCGGCAACCGTCACGGTGTGATCGCCGATGATCACGGCGAGCGCCGGAAACACGACCAGTGCGAGGAACAGCGTCATCCGCGCGGAGATGGTGAGCGTGGCGAAGGTTCGGCCCCTGAACTCGTCGGTCACGTTTTCCTGGAGCATCGTGTAGCCGGTGACCCACGTCAGCCCGACACCGATGCCCATGGGAACGGCGAAGAACGCCGCCCACGTGATGGCGGGCATGGCGGCAAAGAGGAACAACGACAGCGCCGCGCCGAACATCGCTCCGTAGAAGAGCCGATCCTTCTCCACGATTCGAACGAAGAAGTTGGACGTCGCCATGCCGGCCCCCATCCCGAGCCCGAACGCGATAACCAGGTATCCGAAGCCCGCCGAACCGGCGTGCAGCGAGTATCGGGCGAAGATGGGGCCCAGCGAGATCACGGCGCCCACTCCGGCGAACGCCATCACGATCCCGACCGTCATCGCTCGGACCACCGGTTGCTCACGCAGGAATCGGTAGCCGTCGCGGATGTCGCCGATCAGAAGGTTGAACGAGAACTTCGGCATCGTCCGCGAGCCACCGCGGGTCGAGGGCTCCTGCTTGAGGTCGAGCCCCCAGATCATCCGAGCGGAGAAGAGGAACGTGACGGCGTCCAACCACAGAGCCAGAAACTCGGGATGGAGATCG
>DASVPT010000073.1:0-19960 GCA_036389535.1 Actinomycetota bacterium | reverse complement strand
CCGAGCTCCTCACCGGGGCTCGCCTGGTCACGCTGAGCGGGCCGGGAGGGAGCGGCAAGACGCGCCTGGCGCTGGAGGCCGCTGGCGAGCTGCTCCACGAATTTCCCGACGGCGCGTTCTTCGTCGACCTCTCTCCCATCGCGGATCCGGGGCTGGTTCCGTCCGCCGTGGCCCGCGGTGTCGGCGTTCAGGTGGAACCGGGCCTGGATCCGACGGAGACGCTGGTCGATCAACTGACGAACAAGGTTCTCCTCCTCGTGTTGGACAACTTCGAACACATCACCCCCGCTGCGGGTCTGGTTGAGGCGATTCTTCGAGCGGCATCCGGAGTTCGACTCCTGGTGACGAGCCGCGTGGCTCTTCACGTATCCGGCGAGCACGAATTCGACGTGCGCCCGCTCGCCATGCCGGACCCCCGCTCGCTTCCGGACGTGGCGGCTTTGTCGCAATTCGAAGCGGTCGCGCTGTTCATCGAACGAGCGCGCACGGTCAGGGACGACTTCGCGGTCACGAACGAGAACGCCCCTGCCGTCGCCGAGATCTGCGCCCGGTTGGACGGCCTGCCGCTGGCAATCGAGCTGGCGGCATCGCGAGCCAAGCTGCTGCCCCCAAAGGCCATCCTGGAACGGCTCGAACACCGCCTCCCACTGCTCACAGCGTCGACGAAGAATGTGCCGGAGCGGCAGCGGACCCTCCGAGCGACCATCGATTGGAGTTACGACCTTCTGGACGATCCGGAGCGGCGGCTGCTAACCCGGCTTTCCGCATTCGCGGGAGGCTGCACGTTCGACGCGGCCGACGCTGTCTGCAATCCGCAGTCCGAGCTGGGGCTCGACACGCTGGATGGACTCGCCTCGCTCGTGGACAAGAGCCTGGTCAGGCAGACCGAACCGACCAGCGGGGAACCGAGGTTCGGGATGCTCGAAACAATTCGCGAGTACGCCTCGGAACGGCTGGCCGAGGCGGGAGAGTCGGCCGAGATCAGGCGGCGCCACGCCCGGCACTACGCGGCCCTCGCCGAGGAAGCCGAACCACATCTCCTGGCGACGGATCAGGCCATGTGGCTGGACCGCTGCGATCGAGAGAACGGGAACTTCCGCGCAGCCCTGCAATGGTGCATCGACTCAGCGGACGCGGAGACAGGGCTCCGCATTGGCGCTCCTCTGTGGCGCTTCTGGCAGCAACGGGGGTACCTCCGCGAAGGTCGTAGTTGGATGGAGCGACTCCTGGCGTTGCCGTCTGGCGCCGACCAAAGGGTGATGGCCCGGGCTCTCAGCGCCGCGGGTGGCCTGGCCTACTGGGACTCGGACTTCGAAACCACCCGGCGGCTCTATGAGGAAGCGCTGGCCATTTACCGACAGATCGGCGACAAACGCGGCGTCGAATGGGCGCTGTATGACCTGTCGTTCACACACATGTCGGAGCGCGATCTGGATGGTCAGGAGCGCCTGCTCCGGGAAGCGCTCACGCTGGCACGTGAGCTCGATGACCAAGAAGGCATCCTCAACGTGGTCGACGCGCTCGGATACCTCAAGATCTTTCAGGGGAAGCCGGCCGAGGGCTTGCCGATGATCGAAGAGGCCATTTCGCGCTCCAAGGCCCAGGGAAACGCGTTTCACCTCGTCGAGGCGACCGCGTCCCTCGGGCAGGCCTACAGGATGCTCGGGGATTTCGACCGGGCCGCGGAATACGTCCGAGAAGCGATCGAGATGCATGTGGCTGCGGGCAACCTGCCGATGACCACCTACATGGTCTACGCGATGTCAGCGATCGAAGTGAGCCGGAGAAGATTCGTTCGAGCGATGCGTCTGTACGGCGCTGCAGAAGCATTGAGAGAGCGATTCGCCACCATGGCTCCCTTCTCGGCAATCCTGACGGGCGACCCAGTGGCCGAGGCTCGAGAGGCCATCGGCGAGGAAGCCGTGAACGCGGCTCTCGACGAAGGCCGGGCCATGAATCCGGAGCAGGCCATTTCCTACGCCCTCAAGGACGCAGACTGACGAACGCGCTGCTTCGAGCGCTCAAGGTACGACCCGGCGAGCAGCGAACCGCCATCCGGCTCATCGCCATGATGTTGGTGGCCTGGGCCGGCGCCGCGATCGGAAGCACCGGCGCGGAGTCGCTGTTCTTCTCCAGATTTGGTCCGCAGGCGCTTCCCGTCCTGTACGTCCTTCTCGGCCTCGTGACGTTCCCGGTGATCATCGGCGTGACCGTTCTGCTCAGCTCTCGAGCGCGGGGGCTTTCGACGGTCCTCGCCGCGCTCGCCGCGACCCTCATTCCAGCCCGGCTGGCGCTGCTGCTCGACGTGCGTTTGTTCTATCCGGCGCTGTGGCTCCTGATGATGGTGGTCTGGGTCATTCAGGGGATGGCGTTATGGGGCGTCGCCAGCTCCGTCACGGATACCCGTCAGGCGAAACGCCTGTTCCCGCTGTATGGCGCGGCGATGATCCTCGGCGGCACGGTCGGCGGGCTCGCCACCCGGCCTCTTGCATCCGCGATCGGAGCGGAGAACTTCCTCGTCGTCTGGTCCGGCTCGCTTCTGCTCGCGTTCTTGCTCGCCGGTTCGGTGCTCCGAGAGTCCCTCCGGCCGCCGGTCAATCGAAGAACGAGGCGTTCCCCTCTGAGCGACTTACGCGAAAGCGTCCGGTACCTCCGTGGCTCGCGGCTCTTGGTCTTGATGGCGGGCGGGCTGGTCCTCTTTTCGATGCTCTATCTGACGCTCACCCTTCCGTTCGCCCGCGCGGCAACCCGACGATTCCCCGACGCCGATCAGCTGGCGGGCTTTCTGGGGCTCTTCTTTGGCGTGATGAACGGCGCCGCTCTCGTGTTGTCGCTTCTTGTGGTGAATCGGCTGTTCGCTCGCTTCGGCGTGGCGATGATGGTCCTGCTTCTCCCGCTGATCTATCTCCTGGGGTTCGGCGCGCTGGCCGTTCACACGAGCTTCTTTGCGCTCGTGGTTTTTCGGTTCATCCAGCTCGTTTGGGTCTACGCCGTGTGGAGTCCGGGATGGGAAGCGTTGTTCAACGTGGTTCCGGCGGACCGAAGAGCCTCCATCCGGACCATGATGGAAGCTGGGCCGCGACAGGCAGGGGCGATCGCGGCGGGTCTGTTGCTGATCGCGGCCGACCGTCTCCTCACGGCACGACAGCTCTTTCTCGTGGGTGCGTTGGCCTCGGCGACTGCACTGGTCGTCTCGTGGCTCGCCCGGCGCAGCTACCGGCAGGCAGTGATTCAAAGTCTCAGAGCCGGATGGCCGGACGTCTTCGTGGCCGAGCCCCATCCGTTCGGCGGCGTTCAACAAGACGCCACGGCGCTCGAGGCGCTCATTGCGGCGGCTTCGGATACGGATCCCCGACATCGAAGGATCGCCCTGGAGATCCTCTCGGATGTGGAGGTCCCGGCGGCGGAGCCTCCGCTCCGCCGCGCGACCAGGGACCCGGATCCAGAGATCAGAGCCGTGGCCCTTCAGGCTCTGGTGGATCGGGGTACAGCACCATCCGCGGAGGAGCTCGGTCTGCTGCTCAACGATGATGATCCGAGCGTGCGCCGATGGGCCGTTCGTGCAACCGGCCTCTCCGGTTGGGCCGTTCGTGCAACCGGCCTCTCCGGTTGGTCCGATGACGAGCTCACCGCCCGCCTCGCGCCGCTTCTCTCGGACCCCGACACGGGGGTGCGGGCCGCCGCCGCGGTGGCGCTCAGCTCGAACGATGCGGACCCGCGAGGCAGGCGCGCCCTCGAATCGATGGCGCAGGACCCGGAGCCGGAGCTCAGGGCGGCCGCGGTTGAGGCGTTGGCGGACGGCAACGGGTTCCTGGTGGAGCTGGCGCGGAACGGACTCGGCGACGCCGATCCCAGGGTTCGCCGGGCCTCCGTCTTGGCCCTGGGGCGGCTGGAGGGTGACCGGGCGGCCGGGCGCCTGGTGCAGGTTCTGGATGACGACGACCCAATGGTTCGAGCGGCCGTCGGCGAAGCGCTCCGGCACATGAACGCAAGCGACGTGACGGCCGTTCGCCGGTACGCCTCCGAGCAGCAGGACCTCGCCCTTCGGTATCACCGCCTGTCGTCTTCGCTGGACTCCACCGGAGGGGACGTCATGTCGCTGGCCGCAGATTCGCTTCGGTATCGAGCGACCAGCCACGCCCGGAGTGCTCTGGAGGCGATCGCGCTCTTCGGCGATCGTGACGCGTTCGACGTCGCCCTGGACAACCTGGAGAGCCCCGATCGCCAGCAGGTCGCCGGCGCGCTGGAGACCCTCGAGGACGCCGGCGAACCGGAGCTGGTCCGCCCGCTTCTGAGCCTGTGGGACAGCGCACCGGTAAAGGGCGGAAACCCGGATGATGCCATCCGGGCGATGCTCGAGGACGACGACCCGTGGCTCCGAGCATGCGCGGCGGCCATCGCCGCGAAAGAGGACGAGAAAGGAGAACGCTCCATGCAGACCGTCACCACGCTTCCACTGATCGAGCGCGTCCTGTTCCTCCGGAACGTCCCACTGTTCGCCGGCCTCTCGCCACCGGACGTCAAGCGCATCGCCGAGGTCGCCACTGAGAGGTCATTCGCCGACGGCGACGTAATCGCCGAGGCGGGTGAGTGGGGAGACGAGATGCACGTGGTCGTCTCCGGGGAGATTCGCGTCGCGGTGGACGGCTCTTCCGGAACCAGCGAGATCGCCCGCCGGCGGCGCGGCGACTATGTGGGCGAGATGTCGATCATCAGCGGCGAGCCGAGGATGGCGTCACTCATCGCCGCCGGCGAGGTCCGAACGCTCAGCATCGACCGAAAGCGCTTCGAGCGGATCCTGTTGGAGCGGCCTCAGGCCAGCCTGGCGGTCATGCGTGGACTGTGTCAGCGGCTTCAGGAAGCTCACCGCCCAACCGGCCAGCCAGCCACTCCAGGATGATCCGGAACCGCTGAACTCGATGCGCCGGGTTTCCGGAGCGCGTCAGCTCGTGACCCTCTGCCGGAAACCGCACCATCTCCACGTCTCGCTTCAACAGCCGGAGCGTGACGAAGAGATGCTCCCCTTGCTCGATGGGGCATCGCAGATCGCCTTCGGAGTGCAGGATGAGGAGCGGCGTCGTGATCTGCGTCGCGTAGGTGGCCGGCGACATCTTCACGTAACCCTCGAAATCCTCGAACAGGAACGCACCGGTGTATCCCTTGAAGTCGAACCCGAAGTCGGACGAACCCCACTGCGACACGAACTGGTTCACGGCACGCTCTGAGATCGCCGCCTGGAACCGGTCGGTGTGCCCGATGATCCACGTCGTCATGTACCCGCCGTACGAGCCTCCCATCACCCCGAGCCGATCGGGGTCGATGAAGTCGAAGCGCTTCACGGCCTCGTCGACGACCGCCATGCAGTCCTCGTAATCGACGGTGCCCCATCCCGGCCCCTCGCCGTTTGAGGGACCGCGAATGGCACGCGCCCATTCCTCGCTGTAGCCCGAGGACCCGCGGGGATTCGGATACACGACGACGTATCCGGCCGCGGCGTAGACCTGAAACTCGTCGAAGAACTTGTTGCCGTACTGGCCGAACGGGCCGCCGTGGATGTTCAGGAGCATGGGGTACTTCGTCCCCTCCTCGAATCCGGCCGGGCGCATGACCCACGCCTCCACCTCCGAGCCGTCGGCCGAGATCGCGGTGAACCGCTCTGGCTCGACGAGCTCGCGGCCGCTCGTGAACGCCTTCCCGACCTCCGTGAGCTGCCGGTCGCCCACATGGAGCTCGGCCAGGGAGGTCGGCGTGTGCTTCGCGTAGACGATCTGCCCCGCCGCCGCGTCGTAGCCGGCGAGCATGTGGTCTCCCCCGACGAGGAGCTCGGGGTCTCCTGAGCCATCGGCCCGTACGCGATACAGCGGGTCGTTGCCCGAATCTTCGACGGCGAACACGATGGTCTCGTCGTTCTCCCAGATCGGCTCGCGAATGCCCGTGTAATTCGGCGCGGCCGTGCGGTCGAGCGATTCGGTGAGGACCCGGCGATCTCGCGACTGCAGATCCAGGACGGCGATGCGAGTGTGCTTGGGGTCGTCCCACACCCCCGGATAGAACAGGAAGGCGATCCTTGATCCATCCGGTGAGAAGGCCGGGCGCGAAGAGGCCCCGTCGGACTTCGTGAGGAGTTCCGGTTCACCGCCGTCCGCGTCGATCAGGTACAGGTCACGCACCAGCGTGATGTCCCAGTCCTCATGCCGCGCGGACGCGAACGCGATGGTCTTGCCGTCGGGCGACCATGCGGGTTGGTCGTCCTCGTAGTCTCCTGAGGTCAGTTGCCCGGCCGGCCCGGAGCCGTCCACGGGCACGACGAAGAGGTGCTTGGGCCGGTCGGCCGTCCACCCTTCGTTGTCCAGCTTGTACTGAAGCCGTTTGAACCGGCGTGGGGCGCGCCTCTTTTCATCTTTCTCGTCGTACTCGGGAGCCGGCACCCGCGAGACAAAGGCGATCCGGGTTCCGTCGGGGGACCAGACCGGCAATTCGACGTCCTGCTTCGTGTCGGTCAGCTTTCGCGGCTCGCCTCCATCCGCCGGCATGACGTAGAGCTGCCCGGTCTCGCCATCCCGCTTGGACGTGAATGCGAGCTGTTTGCCGTCCGGGGACCAGCGGGGGTCGCCGTCGCGCTTGGTTCCGGAGGTGAACTGTCTCGGCGGCTCGGATCCATCGAGCGCGGCCACCCAGATGGCCCCGCGATAGTCGTTTCGATCGCGATCGATGGACCAGACCACGTACGCCGCCAAACGCCCGTCGGGCGAGATTCGAGGGTCGGTGACGCCGGTCAGCTCGTAGACGTCTTCGGGTCTCATTCCAGGCATTGCATCCTCCCCGTGGCGCGCGGCAGCAGAATCGACGATCTTTGCAGACTCGGGCCAGGCCCGCTCAGACCTGCTCCAGACGTGGGCTTGACCCGCTTCGGGGGGTTCTCCACACCCTCTGGGTCGTGCCGCCATCCTTGCCACGGGACCATCTCGGTGTCACGCTGAGCATCGTGAGGCGAAGGTGACCGACCCAAGCACGCAGGAGGACTCGGCCCCGGTCCGAGTGCTCATCGTCGACGATCAAGAGCCGTTTCGAATGGCCGCCCGGATGGTGGTTGAGGCGACGGAAGGCTTCGACGTCGTGGGCGAGTCCGAGACCGGCGAAGCTGCGGTGGACATGGCGCGCGATCTCAATCCCGACCTCGTCCTCATGGACGTCAACCTCCCCGGGATCAACGGGTTGGAAGCGACCCGCCAGATCCTTCGAGAGGCGGAACGCGGGACCGATCGGGTCGTGATCTTGCTGCTTTCCACGTATGAGGAAGCGGAATACGCTCCCCGGGCGGCCGAATGCGGCGCGGCCGCGTACATCCCGAAGTCCTCGTTCGGACCCGATCGACTGGCCGACGCCTGGGAGGCGGCCCGAGCCGGCTAACCGACGGGTTGTGCCGCCGCCACCGGGAGACGGCCGCGGACACTGGTTCCCCTTCCAGGAGCCGACTCCACCGACAGCCCTCCGCCGAGCGCCTCCAGGCGGTCCGCCATCCCCTGTAGCCCTGTCCCGTACGACGTCGTGCTCGGATCGAACCCTTGCCCGTCGTCCGTGACGGCGAACGAAAGCCCGCCCGGTCCGTCGGAGAGCGTGACCGTGGCCCGGGCGGCCGCGGCGTACTTCGCGACGTTCTGGAGTGCCTCGAGTACGCAGAAATACACGGCGGCCTCCGCCTCTTGGGGATACCGCGAAATACCATCCGCGTGGACCTCCACGGGTAGCGCCACCTTCCGAACGTGCGCGTCGATCGCTTCGGCCAGTCCGCGGTCCCTCAGAAGCGGGGGGTAGATCCCCCGGGCGAGGTCGCGCAAGTTCTCCAGCGCGTCTTGCGTCTCGCTTTGCAGCTGTGCGGCAAGGTCTTTCGCTTTCGCCGCGTCCTTGTCCACGACCATCTCCATGAGGCGAAGCTTGACCGAGAGAGCGACGAGCTGTTGCTGCGCGCCATCATGGATGTTGCGCTCCAGCCGCCGGCGCTCCTCGTCCTGCGCTTTGACCAGCCTGGCCCGTGAAGCCCGAACCTCCTCGATCAGCCGGACGTTTCGAAGGACCAGGCCCGCTTGGGACGCCAAGTCGCGAATGAGCTTGTCTTCGGTCGGTGTGAGCGCGTCCCCGGGCGACTTCGATACCGCCAGAGCGCCGAGGACTTCGCTGCCGTCCACGACCGGCACGACGCGATCCATCCCGCTGATCCCGTCGAGGGAGGACAAGATCCGGCCACCGTTTGCCCGCGCTTCGTTCTCCGGCCACGCGCCGCGCAGGTGAAACGCATCACCAACCTTGACCCAAACTTCGGAACGGCGAGCGCCCGTCCCGTCGCCCAGCACCCTTGCCATCTCGGGAAGGACCTGATCCGCCGAATACGACGAGGAGACCTGTTCGGAAAACTCGCTGAGCACCTGATATGGCGTGGCTCGCTTCCCGTAGACGACGCGGTTCGCAAAGCGTTGGGCACGCTGCCGAACCGGTTCGAATGCCACCGCGATGACGACGGCCGCCGCAATGGTGAGTACGGAGTTCGATCGCGCCCCGACCACCGTCCCGATTCCCACGACGACAGCGACATAGACCAACGTGAACAGCGCGGCCAGCGCGCCGAACACGACGGTCTTGTTGATGACGACGTCGATGTCGTACAGGCGGTACTTGAGGATCGCGATGGCCGCAGCGATGGGGATGACGGCAATCAGCGACGTGGAAACCGCCGAGGGGCCGGGGAGGCCCCGAACGAAGTCCGAGACGATGGAGGCGAAGACGAGCAGCGTGGCGTACGCAACCCAGCGAATCTGCTCACGTTCGTCCAGCGATGCCCTTCGGAACCTGAAGAACAGCGAAACCACCGACGCGACGCCACCTACCAAAAGAAGTTGAGCGCCGACCAGGGGATTCCACGGGCTCGTGTCCGCGGGGGTTTGTGCACCGGGCAGCAGCTTCGCTCCGCGGAATGGCCAGTCGACCGATGCCCGGGCGACGATCGCCGCCGCAGCAATGCAAGCGAGGTAGAAGAGAACCCATCTCCACCTTGTCGACGGCGGGCGTCCGTCGGGGAACACGAGCGGATAGGCCATCAGAAGCGAGAACCCGGGGATCCAAACCCAGTCACTGAGCCACGCCGCCAAAGCTGCGGCGGGGACAACGCCGGGCCGCGAGACGAGCCCGTATCGCGCGTACTCGGCGAAGAACAGGAACAGCGACATCAGACCCAGCCCCACGAAGATCCAGCCGACCGCGTTTCCAGGGTGGCGGGCCGCGATGACCGCACCAACCAGCGGAAAGGCCGTCCCGAGGACGAACCCGATCCCGGCGAACTCGCTGAACAAGGGGAGGTCGCTCGTCGCCCTGAGCGCGAGGCCGACACAGCTCACGGCCACGCAGCCGGCGGCCACGCTCCATGCGAGACGGGCGGCTGTCTTCTGTTTCATCCCCGGCGTTGGGTCCGTCTGGTCCATCTTCAAGCGACAACCTTCGAAAGCGTTTCACCTGCCAGCGCGACGGCCTCCACGTCGCCCGCGGGCCATACGTTGAACAGCAGGCCGTCCAGACCGGCGTCGAGGAGCGCTCGGGCGCCCTCCGCGACCTCGTCCGGATCGCCGACGGTCGTCCCCGCGCGGAACCATTCGTCGCTCATCCGGCGAGCCTGTCGAACTTCCACTGCCCGGCGCTCGGCCTCTTCGTGCGTGGGCGCAACGATCAAGGAGCCGAGCCGGGTCTTGGTGATCTCGGCAGGGTCGCGACGGACCTCCTCGCAATGCCGCTCGAGCACGTCGAGCTTGTGCCGGACCGTCGAGGCGTCGCCGAAGAAGTTGCACGCGTCGCCATATCGGGCAACGAGGCGAAGCGTCTTTCGCTCACCCCCGCCGCCGATGAGAATCGGCGGCCCGTCTGTCTGGACGGGCCGGGGCTCGTTGAGCGCCTCCTCGATCCGGTAGTGCTTCCCTTCAAATGACGGCGAGGCCTTCGTGAACATCGCCCGGCAAATCTGCAGGGCTTCCTCCAACCGTTCGAATCGCTCGCGCACTGGCGGAAAGTCCCACCCGTAGGCGCGACTCTCGTCCTCATTCCACGCCGCTCCAATGCCAAGGACGGCGCGTCCCGCTGAGATGACATCGAGATTGGTGACCACCTTGGCCAGAAAGGCGGGATTGCGGTACGTGACGCCGGTCACCATCGCCCCGAGGCGCGCCGTCGAGGTCCGAGCAGCGATCCCAGCGAGCAAGGTGTACGCCTCGAACATCGGCTCGTCGGGCGCCCCGACGCCGCGGATCTGGAAGAAGTGGTCCATTACCCAGATGGAGTCGAATCCCGACCGCTCGCCGGTCGTCGCGATGTCGACGATTCGATCGAACAGCTGTCCACCGGTCACGCCGGGATAGGTGAAGCTCGGGATCTGTAGTCCCAGGCGCGTGAGTGGTTGTCGGGCGCGCTCGATCATGCGTGCACCAGCTCCTTGGATGTTCGAACCGGAAGGCGGCCGACCACGATCGTTCCAGAGCCTAGCGTCGACCGGACGTCGAGCTCGCCGCCAAGGGCCGATAGTCGGTCGGCGATCCCCTGAAGCCCTGTTCCGTATCCCGTCGAGCTCGGGTCGAACCCCGAGCCGTCGTCTTCAACTTCGAAGTCCAGTTGGCCGTCATCCGACCGCAGGCGCACGGTAGCCCTGGACGCGTTCGCGTATTTGGCGACGTTCTGGAGTGCTTCGGACACCGAGAAGTAAACGGCTGCCTCCACCTCCTGCGGAAACCGTGGAACCCCGTCGCTTTCGACCCGGACGGGAACAGCTGACTTCCTCGCCTGTGCATGCAGCGCGGCGCTGAGCCCCTGGTCGGCAAGAAGCGGCGGATAGATCCCGCGAGCGAGATCGCGAAGGTTCTCCAGGGCATCCTGGGTCTCCGACTGGAGCTGCGCCAGCATCTGGTCGGTTTTCTCACGGTCTTTTTTGGCGAGAGTCTTGGCCAGCCCCAGTTTCACGTTCAGTGCGACGAGCTGCTGCTGGGCACCGTCGTGGATGTTGCGCTCGATGCGGCGGCGCTCATTGTCCTGAGCGGACACGATCCGCTGGCGAGACGCCCGAAGCTCTTCTATGAGCTTCACGTTGCGAAGCACCAAGCCGGCTTGTGATGCCAGGTCCTGCAACAATTTTCGATCTCCGTCCGTCACCGGCTCGCCGCGGGGCTTTGTGATCCCAATGGCTCCGAGCGTCTCCCCACGATCCTGGACCTCAAGGGAGATATCTGCGCCAGGGATGCTCGCGGCTTCGGCGCGCTGACGTTTCGCTCCCACAATTGACGCACCGCCCCCCGGGGGCCAAGAGCCTTCGGGCCGCAGGACGTCCCCGACCAATAGCCACACTTCCGCCCGCGCCGCCCCGGTCCCTTCAGCCAGGATTCGGGCCATCTGAGGCAGCAGCTCGTCGGCGGCGTAGATCGAAGCCATCCGTTCAGCGAAATGCGCGAGCACCTCGTAGGGCGTCGCTCGCTTGCCATAAACGAGCCGGTTCGCAAAGCGCTGGATCCGTTCCCTCACAGGCTGGAACGCCACGGCCACCACCGCCGTCGCAAGGATGGAAAGACCGAGGTTGGGGCGGTCGCCTTGTCCGATCGCCGAGCCGACACCGACGACGATTCCGACGTAGACCAGCGTGATGAACGCGGCAAGAGCTCCATTGACCACCGCCTTGTTGATGACGATGTCGATGTCGTAGAGGCGGTACTTGAGGATGGCGATCCCAGCAGCGATGGGTGGGAGACACAGCAAGACACCGAAGTACGCATCCGGCGTAAGCGTGTTCAGAAACTGCTCGAGGATAAGGCCAACCGTAATTCCCACAAGCAGAAGCGCACCGGAGAACGCGAACCACTTGATTTGCTGACGTTCAACCTGACTGGCGCGGCGGAACCGAAGGAAAAGGGAAACAACCGATGCCAGGAGGAGAAAGGGTATGAAGAGAAAGCTGAGCCCGAACACCGCACCCGTGACGGTCTTGGCGCCCTCGAGTCCCAACGGGCTCCGAACGTGCGGGGTCTCCAACTCCGGATTGAGAGCCTGGGCAACCGATCCGAGCGCGATACAAGCGATGGCGACCCACACCACGGGCTTCCATCGCTTCGAAAGCAACCTTCCCGTGGGGAAGAGCAGGAAGGGAAACGTCAGGATCGACACCAGGAAGGGGAGCCAGGCCCAGTTGTAGTACCAGGCGACATACAGACCGCCCGGCAGGGCACGGGGGTGCGTGACCAGCGTGTATCGGATGTACTCCTCGGAGAACCCCACGGATGCGAAACCGGCGCCAACGGCCAAGAAGATCCACCCGATTGGATTCCGCGATTCGCGCAGCGCAAGCAGAAAGCCGATGACTCCGAAGCCGATGAAGGCAAGCGCCATCGTGTCATTCAGTTCAAACACAGGAGCGTGGTTGAGCACGGAAAAGACGAACGCTCCTGACATGCCGGCGAGGAAAAACCCGAACAGCACCCAGGCTAGGAAGCGCGATCGTACGGCCGGCACCTAGCCCACCAACTGAGCTTCTCGATCGCGCGAGAGAGCCGGGGCGGCGGGAAGCGACCCTCGCATTGACGTTCCTTCACCAGGCCGCGACGCGATCGTCATCGACCCACCGAGCGCCTCCAGTCGGTCCTTGATGCCCTGGAGGCCGGTGCCGTATGACGTGGTTTCGGGGTCGAACCCCCGACCGTCGTCTTGGACCTCGAAAGTCAGCGCCCCGTCGGCGTTGAACAGTCGCACGGTTGCATGCGAGGCACTCGCGTATTTCGCCACGTTCTGCAGGGCTTCCAGGGCCGAGAAATACACCGCCGCCTCCGCGTCTTGCGAGTAGCGTCCGACGCCGTCAGCCTCGACCGTCACCGGGAGCGACGCCTTACGGGCCTGCGCCTGGAGCGCCGCCGACAGACCCTGGTCAGCGAGCAGCGGCGGGTAGATCCCCCTGGCGAGGTCGCGAAGGTTCTCGAGCGCGTCGGTGGTCTCCGCCTGCAGCTGCGCAAGGACTTCGTCGGTCTTCTGGACATCCTTTCGCGCGAGCATCTTGGCCAGCCCGAGCTTCACGCTGAGGGCGACGAGCTGTTGCTGGGCGCCGTCGTGGATGTTGCGTTCCAGCCGCCGGCGCTCTTGGTCCTGAGCAGCCACGAGCCGCTGCCGCGAGGCTCGAAGCTCTTCGATGAGCTTCACATTCCTCAGAACGAGGCCGGCTTGGGCCGCGAGGTCCTGCAGAAGCTTTCGGTCGCCGTCTGTTACGGGTTCGCCTCGAGCTTTCGCGATCCCGATGGCTCCCAGCGTCTCTCCTCGGTCCTCAACCGGAAGGGAGAGGTCAACCCCCGGAACTGCCACGCGGTTCTCCAGCGCGATCCCTCCCCGTGCACCGGTAAGGCTGTCGCCCTCCGGCCACGAACCGCCCGGACGGAGTTCCTTGCCGACGACGAGCCAGACCTCGGCTCGCTCTGCACCGGTCCCCTCGGCGAGGATGCGGGCCATTTGCGGCAAAAGCTCGTCGGCGGCATAGGTTGAGGCCATTCGCTCGCTGAAGTGGGCGAGGACCTCGTACGGCGTGGCTCGCTTGCCGTAGACGACGCGGTTCGCGAAGCGTTGGACCCGTTCCCGCACTGGCTGGAAGGCCACCGCAACCACCGCCGTCGCCAGTATGGACAGGCCGAGGTTGGGGCGGTCGCCTTGCCCGATCGCCGTTCCGATCCCGACCACCATCCCGACGTAGACCAGCGTGATGAATGCGGCCAGCGCCCCATAGACCACAGTCTTGTTGATGACCACATCGATGTCGTACAGGCGGTATCGAAGGATCGCGATCCCGATGGCTACCGGGAGGCCAATGGCCATGATCAGGAAGAACGCCATGGCAAACGCCGCGACGAACAGAGGGTCCGTGCCATTGGCAGGCGTTTGCACGATCGCATTCGAGACCAGAACGGCCACGATGAACGCCGCCGCCGCCGCAAGCGCGTAGGCAAGCCACCGAAGCTGCTGCCGCTCCTCGCCTCTCGACCGTCTGAAACGGAGGATCAGCCCCACGACACAGACGATGGCGAGGGCAATGGTCCCCAGGCCGCCAATCGTAAGAAGCGCGGGCACGATCGGCCGGACGGCTTCGATTCCGATCGGGTTCTGGACCTTGGCGGAGCCGCCCACCTCACCCGGCGCGAACGTCAAGCCGAAGAGCCCCAGAGAGAGCGTGGCCAAAAGGCTCCACCCGACCATCCGCCACCTCCGGGACGGCGGACGTCCGGTCGGGAACAGGAGGACCAGGAACGGAATTGGACCGAACGACATGATCACCGCGACGTTGTTGAGGAGTGGCGCGTAGGCGGCAGCCGGAAGTGACCCCGGGGCCACCTCCAGCCCGTGAACGGCATAGGCGTCGCAGAGGCTCGCCAGCGCCCACCCCAGCCCAACCGAGATGAGCAGCCAACCAATGGCGTTGTTGGGGCTTCGAGATGCGATGACCGTTCCGACGGTCGCGTACCCAAGCGTCATGACCGGAGTGAAGATCAAGAGAAACGGGTCGTCGGCCCTCCCCCGATTCGCCGCAAAGAGGACGAACACGGCGACGAGCAAGAGCCCTGTGACGCTCCATGCCGCCCAGGCGAGCCGGCGGCCCGTCTGTAGTGTCACCCGACGGTCTCGAGCGCCCGGCCCCCGGTCCCCGCGTCCGAGCTCATCCGCGGTTCTACCGGGATGCTGCCCCGGACCACGGTCCCCTTCGCCGGCTGAGACCCGATGTCCAGTGATCCGCCGAGGGCGTCGAGACGGTCCGCCATATTGGTGAGGCCGGCGCCGCGCTTGGTCGTTCGAGGATCGAAGCCCATCCCGTCGTCCTCCACCTCGAACGTGAGCCGACCGTCGTTCGTGGACAGCCGAACGCTTGCCCGGGAGGCGTTCGCGTACTTCGTTACGTTTTGCAGGGCTTCCAGAACGCAGAAGTAGACCGCGGCCTCGGCCTCTTGCGAATACCGGCCCACGTCGCCGGCTTCGATCGTGACCGGCAGCATGGCCTTCCTCGCCTGCGACTGGAGCGCCGCGACCAGCCCCTGATCCGCAAGCAACGGCGGGTAGATACCGCGAGCCAGGTCACGGAGGTTCTCCAGGGCGTCCTGAGTCTCTGCTTGCACCTGCGTGAGCAGCTCGTCCGTCTTGTCGAGGTCTCGCGTTGCCAGCGTTCGGGCCAGGCCGAGCTTGACGTTCAGTGCGACCAATTGCTGCTGGGCGCCGTCGTGGATGTTGCGCTCAATCCTCCGACGTTCCTCGTCCTGCGCCGAGACGATCCGCTGTCTCGATGCCCTCAGCTCCTCGATCAGCCGGACGTTCCGCAGAACGAGCCCGGCCTGAGAGGCAAGATCCGAGAGGAGCTTCTGCTCGGTCGGGGTGGCAGCCTCCCCGCGAGGCTTGGACACCGAAAGAGCGCCCAGGAGCTCGCCGCGATCCCGGACCGGAACGGCGAGATCGGCGCCGGGCATCTCGGGGAGCTGATCGCCGGCAAGCTCGATGTGCTGCGCACGCGGCGGTTGATCGGCGGGCCAGGCCGCCTCGACCCGAAGCTCCCCGCCGACGCGAAGCCATACCTCCGCGCTCGCGGCGCCGGTCCCTTCCGCCAGGATCCGAGCCATCTGTGGCAACAGGTCCTCCGTTCCGTACGTCCCCGCCATCCGGGACGAAAACTGGGATAGGACCTCGTATGGAGTGGCCCGCTTTCCGTACACCAATCGGTTGGCGAATCGTTGAACGCGTTCGCGAACGGGCTGGAAGGCGACGGCAACGATGGCTGTGGCCAGGATGGAGAGCCCGAGGTTCGGTCGGTCTCCCTGCCCGATGATCGTCCCGACTCCGACGACGATCCCCACGTACACCAGGGTGATGAATGCGGCCAGGGCGCCGTACACCATCGTCCTGTTGATGACGACGTCGATGTCGTAGAGACGATGTCGCAAGATGGCGAATCCGATTGCGATGGGAATCAGGACGAACGAGAAGACGGCGGCCCGCTGGGCCAACTCAACGAGGAATGGAACTCGATCCCCCAACTCCCAGGTGTAGTTGATGGACGTCACCATGGCGATCAGATACAGGATCGCCACGATCGCCGCAGCGGTCGTCAACCATTTGAGCTGAAGCCGCTCCGTTCCCCTTGATCGCCGGAACCGTCGGACCAGGCTGAATGCGGAAGCCAAGATGGTGAGGGGGATGAGGACGATGAATGGGATGAGAAGGGCCCCGACCGTTCTCAGCGCTTCGATCCCGAGCGGGTTCGGAACCCCGGGGTAGCCGTTGTCCTTCATATCTCCTGGCAGGAAGAGGATGGCGAGCACCGTGATCGTGATCCCTGTCCACGCCAGCCGCTCGACGTACTTCCATCGGGGGGAAAGCAGCTTCCCGTTCGGAAATCGCAGGAGCAGTGATGTTCCCATGAGCCCGATCGGTGGTGCCCATGTCGGGCCGCCAAGCGCGACCGCGACCAGTCCCCCCGGCAAGTTCCTGCTCACGGCGAAGTCGCCGTACGAGCCGAATGGAAGAGCCCATCCGATCCCGATTCCCATGAGGATCCAACCGATCACGTTCCTGGGCTGTCGCATCAGGATGAGGATCGCCACGATTGGAAAGGTGCCGGTGATGACGATGAATGGGACGTCCGTGCCGGTGCCCTGACCGTGTAATGGCTTCATGAACACGGCCAAGAGAGCCGCCCCGGCCAAGAAGACGATCCACAGGGCGAACGCGGACCATGCCAAGCGGCGGGCTTTTTGGTCGCTCATCCGACGGGCTCCATTGCCCGGTCAAGCGTCGTGCTGCGCGCGGGAAGTCTTCCGGTCACGGTCGTGCCTCCTCCAAGCGTCGATCGAATGTTCACTGATCCACCCAGGGCATCGATTCGGTCCCGCATGTTGGCGAGCCCAGAACCAGCTTTGGTCCGGCCGGGATCGAACCCATCGCCATCATCGCGTACCTCGAACGTGAAGTCTGCATCGGATGCGGATAGGCGAACAACCGCGTGCGATGCGTTCGCATACTTCGCCACGTTCTGCAGGGCCTCCAACGCGAAGAAGTAGACGGCCGCTTCCATCTCCTGCGGATACCGTCCCACGCCGTCGGCCTCGATCCGCACCTGAATGGCGGCCTTCCGGGCTTGGGCATCGAGTGCCGCTACCAGTCCTTGATCTCGTAGTAGCGGCGGATAGATCCCTCGAGCCAGGTCCCTGAGCGTCTCGAGGGCGCCTTGGGTCTCCGACTGGAGCTGATCGATCATGCCCTGGGTCTTCTCCGCGTCCTTTCGCAGCAGCGTCTTGGTCAAGCCAAGCTTCACGTTGAGCGCCACCAGCTGTTGCTGCGCGCCGTCGTGGATGTCGCGTTCGATCCGGCGGCGCTCCTGATCCTGCGCGGCAACCAACCGCTGCCTGGACGCCCGCAACTCCTCGATGAGCCTCACGTTGCGAAGTACCAGGCCGGCTTGCGAGGCGAGGTCCTCGAGGAGCTTGGCCTCGGCCGGCGTCACCGGCTCGCCCCGAGATTTCGTGATCGAAAGCGCACCCAACAGCTCACCCTGATGTCGCACCGGAACGCTTCGATCGCTGTCCTCCATCACGGAGACCTCCCCGGCTTCGAGGGGGAGGACGTGAGGCGCGTCTTCTACTCCGACGGGCCACGAGGCCGTGCGGAGAAGACCCTGTCCAACCCTCAGCCAGACTTCGGATCGCGCTGCGCCGGTGCCCTCGGCAAGGATTCGGGCCATGCGAGGGAGGAGCTCTTCGGTGGCGCCGGTAGACGCCATTCGTTCGCCGAAGTGGGAGAGGACCTCGTATGGGGTGGCGCGCTTCCCGTACACGAGGTGGTTTGCGAAGCGCTGGACGCGGTCTCGAACGGGCTGGAAGGCTACGGCGACGACCGCGGTGGCCAAGATCGAAAGCGCGAGGTTCGGGCGGTCGCCCTGGCCGATCACTGTCCCGATTCCGACCACGATGCCCACGTAGACCAGCGTGATGAATGCGGCGAGCGCTCCATAGACCACGGTCTTGTTGATGACGACGTCAATGTCGTAGAGGCGGTACTTCACGACCGAAAAGGCGATGGCGATCGGGATGAGAAGGAAGGAAAACACGGCCACCGCCTGGGCGATGCTCACCACCAGGGGGTCGCCTGTTCCTTCGCGTGGCCAGAACGCGCTAAGAGCCAACGCAAAGGCATAGAGCCCGGCGACGGCCGTCGCAGCCGCGGTGAGCCACTTGAGCTGAAGGCGAAGGGTTCCCTCCGATCGGCGGAACCGCCGAATCACGCTGGCCGCCGAAGCCAGGATGGAGATCGGTATCAAAGCGATGAAGGCAAAGAGCAACGATCCGAGCCCCCCAACTGCGTCCACTCCCAGTGGGTTCTCCACTCGGGGCAAGGGGGGGCTGTCGATCCGCCCTGGATGGAAGGCGATCATGACGACGGTCCCGACGATCCCGACGCCACCCAACCAGGCGACCACCTTCCATCGGGGCGAAGGAAGCCGTCCGTCCGGGAAGAGCAGCAGCAGGTAGATCCCCATGATGCCGATTACCGGGGCCCACAAGGGCGCCGCCAGGACCGCCGCCACATCCGCGCCTGGCAATGATCCAGGATGCACTCGAAGCCCCCACAGCGCGTAGGCCGCGAGAAGCGCGCCGACGGCAATCACCACACCGATCGCGAGCAGCACCCAGCCGATTCGGTTCGTTGGCTGCCGGCTGAGAACGAAGATCCCGGCAAGAGGGAACAGGAAGGTCAGGATTCCGAAACCGTCCACGGCATGCGCCACGATTTCGACGGCAGCACCGATCACCACACTGAGGGCAACGGCAATGAAAATCGCCCACGCCAGACGCCGCGCGGTCCGTTCACTCTTCATATGGATGATTCTGATTCCAACGACCCCGTCCGACCAGGGGTGCTCCCCCCATTCCTGAGGGTGGTGCTGTTACCCCCAGTGAGTTCGGCCCTCGGCATTGCGACGGTGAACGCCCCGGCCTTAGGCTCGGGCCGTGCCGCGTCGACCACGAGCAGGGGGAGGGATCCGCGGAACCCGTCTCTACCAGGCACTCGAGCGAGGCCTGCTCTCTCTGGGAATGGGCATCGTCGCTTTCTTCATCGAGCGGCGTCTGTTGAAGGCCATCAGGACCGGGGGCGTGAAACCGGCTCCCCGGACGCTCGCCGAGCGAGACGAGTACTTCGGAGGAGTTTCTGGCGAGTCGCCGGACGCCCAGATTCCGACCGCATCGCCGGAGATGCGACCGAGCTAGCTTCGGCGACGCAGCAGGTCGACGACCAGGCCGAGCGTCAGCGCTCCGCCCACCCCGCCCAGGGTCGCCGGCACCCATGGCTCGACGTGAACCGAGCTCGCCGTGATGGCGGTCCCGACCATCGCGCCGCCCGCCGTGAGCGCGAGCGAAAGCCTCCGGCTGGCCCTTCGGATGCTGGCTTCGACGGGCTCCATGCCGCGGAACATGACCTGAAGCTTTGGCCCCGGGCGGGCGCCGGCCAGACGTTCGATCGCCTCCACCAGCCGAAGGACCCTGACCCGGATCTTCTGCGCCTCGTAGAACATCGTCTTCGGATCCAGCCGGCCTCGAACCTTCTCCATCAGACCGCGTTGCAGGAACCGCCCGGCCACGGCGAACGGATCGAGGGTCGGGTCGAGCTCGGCCGTCGCCAGCTGCATCTGCGAGAGCGCCTTGCCGGTCAGGGCAAGCGAGGCCGGAAGTGCCACCTCGTGACGTATGGAGATCTCGGTGATCTCCTGGAGGATCGGTCCGAGCTGGATCTCTTTCAGCGACATGTGGCGGTACTTCGCCATCAGCGTGCCCAGCTCCTCCTGCCATTCGGCAAGGTTGATGTCCGCTCGCTGATCCTCGCCCGCGATCATGAGAACCACGTCGGCGAGGAACGGCACGTCCTCCTGCCAGAA
>DASVPT010000072.1:0-9288 GCA_036389535.1 Actinomycetota bacterium | reverse complement strand
CGATTTCGGGCCGACTATTCCCCGTGCTGCGGCCAGGCGACGCTCCAGCGGCGCGTCACCATCATGCTGCGGTTTCCGACCCGCTCGACCGAGCTCGTCCGTTGGAGCGGGCGCGCGTGGGAGCGGGAACCCGCGAGGGTGGTCGGATCAACGCTCCAGATCTTCGGAACACCGACGAGGCTGGGCATCTTCGCGGCCGCCGGCCCGCCCCAGCGCGGCCGGGGGCCATCGCTGCTGACGTGGGTCGCCTTGGTGTTGGCAGCGCTCGCTCTCCTTATGGCGGCGATCACGTGGTATCTCAGACGACGGCGCGAACGGGACCGCGGGCGCCGGTCGCGGGAACGAGCGCAGCCCCGCCGGACTACCGCCCTTTGATCCCGCGGCGCTCCCAGTTTTCGCGTGCCGCCTGAGCCATCGGATCTCCGAACGATCCCGCGCGCACGACCGAAGAAAGCATCTCCTGATCCTGTTCGCTCATTCGCTTCATGAACCGCTTCGCCATCAACCCGGTCGAAAAGCGTGCGGTGAACGGAAGGTTGTAAGCGAGAGCGACCATCCGCGGATAGACCAGCCGCTTGCGCCGGCGCTCCAGGGCTCGAACGATGAGCTTGGCGAGCACGTCTGCCTTTCCCACCGGAACCATCTTGAGGGCGTCCTCGGCACCCGGGACCATGCGCGCCTCCGCCTGCATCGCCGTGTCCACGGGGCCAGCGACCACCTCCAGAACGTCCACGCCCGACCCGGTCAACTCGAGCCGCAGCGTCTCGGTGGCGATGGCCAGCGCCGCCTTGGTCGACCCGTAGTGCCCCAGGCCACCCCACGTCACGATCTGCTGGATGGAGGTCACGTTCACCACCGATCCCCTCCCACGCTCGCGCATGGGCGGGACCAGCGCCTGAATGAGCGCCAGCGGACTCCAGAAGTTCACCTCGAAGGTCTCTCGGCCCTCGTCGCGGTCTCCCACGCTCCATTGAAGACCTCCCACGCCGCCCCCCGCGTTGTTGACCAGGATGTCCACCCGGCCAAGGGCCTCGACCGCCGCCGCGGCGAGCTCCTTTGCGGCCCCCCGAACCGAGAGATCCGCGGGCAGAACGGCCGGCCTCGGCCCTCCGGACGCGGCCACCTCATCGGCGAGCTCGTCCAGGTTCTGCGAGCGTCGTGCCGACACGGCGAGCCGGACCCCGCTTTTGGCCAAGGCCCTGGCTGCCTCTCGTCCGATCCCGCTCGAAGCGCCGGTGACCAGCGCCGTGGCACCCTTGAGCCGCATCTCGCCGCCTTTCTCGTTCGTCCGGACCGCCTCGAAGCTCTCGCAAACTGCCGGTCACTGAGGCGTGGAATGACCGATGGTCACCGCAGTATGGCGCGCTGACCGGCGGTCACTCAACTCGACCGCTTACCATGGCACCGCTCTACACCGGCCATCGAAGCGAGGGAGGGTTTCGTGCTGCGTTTTCGCCTGATGAGGTCCGCGTTCGTGCTCGGGGTCTTGTTGCTGCTTCTCGCCCCCATACCGGCCGGCGCCCAGTTCGTCGAGGAGCACATCAAGTCCTACGACGCGAACATCACCATCCAGCGGAACGGAACCATCGAGGTGATCGAGCGAATCGATTACGACTTCGGGAGCTTCCCGAAGCATGGAATCTTCCGCGACATTCCGGTTCGTCTCGCCTACGACGACAAATACGATCGGGTCTTCCCCCTTCACGTCCAATCCGTTACGGGTTCGCCCGGCACTCCGGCGGACTACAAGACCACCACCGAAGGCGGGCTCCTCCACATCCGGATCGGGGACCCCGATAAGACCATCACGGGACTCCACACCTACACCATCGACTACGAGGTCGAGGGCGCGCTGAACGGATTCCGCGACCACTACGAGCTGTACTGGAACGCGCTCGGCACGCAGTGGCCGGTGCCCGTGAACCGCGCCACCGTCAAGGTCAAGGCGCCCGCAACGATTGACCGCGTCACGTGCTTCGCCGGCCCGCTGGGCTCGAACCTCGAGTGCGCGGAGCACCGATTCGACGGCCCGGTGGCGAACTTCAGCCAGTCGGAGCTGAACTCCTATGAGGGACTGACCGTGGTGATCGCGCTACCGGTGGGATCGGTGGTCCCCCGGCCGGCGCCGATCCTGAAGGAGCGATTCAATTTCGCCCGCGCGTTCTCGTACAAAGGCGGGGCCGGGCTGATCTCCGCGGCGCTGCTGCTCCTGCTGCTTGGCTGGGTCGGACGGACGTTGTGGGTGAACGGGAGGGACCGGCGGGCCGTCGGTTCGCCGATCGACATCGACTACGGAACGACCACCAGCGGAGGCGAACAGGCGGTCCCGTTGTTCGAAAGCGGGGATCACCCTGTGGAGTACGGACCGCCGGACGGTCTGCGCCCCGGTCAGGTCGGAACGCTCATGGATGAGGTGGCGAACCCGCTCGACGTGACGGCGACCATCGTCGACCTGGCCGTCCGTGGCTATCTCCGCATCGAGGAGATCCCGAAGCACGGCATCTTCGGCAAGCCGGACTGGCGGCTGGTGAAGCTGAAGGAGGCCGACGCCGAACTCCTCCGCTATGAAACCGCCCTCCTGAACGGCATCTTCGAGGACGGCGACCAGGTAGAGCTGTCCGGCCTCAAGCAGAAGTTCGTGTCGCGTCTTCACAAGGTGCAGGAAGGGCTCTACTCCGACGCCGCGAAGAACAAGTGGTTCGCCAAGCGGCCGGACAAGGTCCGCGCGGGATGGATCCTTCGAGGAATCGGGCTCCTCACCCTGGGTGTCGGGTTGACGGTCCTCCTCGCGATCTTCACGCACTTCGCGCTGGTGGGCGTCCCGATCGTTCTGGCCGGGCTCGTCATGCTGGCGGGCGCCCATGCGATGCCGCGACGAACCCCAAAGGGGACCGGGATGATCAGAAGAGTGCACGGATTCCGGACCTACATCGCCACCGCGGAAACGCGAGAGATGCAGTTCCAAGAAAAGGAGAACATCTTTTCCAGGTACCTGCCCTATGCGGTGGTGTTCGGGCTCACCGAGAAGTGGGCCGCCGCGTTCGCCGGCCTCGATGATCGCCCACCCGACACGAGCGGCTGGTACGTCGGGGCCCATCCATTCACCGTCGGGACGTTCGGTCACTCGATCGAAAGCTTCTCCACTGTGACGGCGGGAACGATCGCCTCGACGCCGGGTGGCTCGGGTGGCAGCGGGTTCAGCGGCGGGTCGTCGGGCGGCGGCGGCGGAGGTGGCGGCGGGGGTTCCTGGTAAAGGAGCCCCGCGCCGCGGCGGCGGCGCTTCCCGATGCAACCGGCCATTCCGCGATCGGCGCCGGATGGATCAGCCGTCGGCCGCGGAGCCCTCCGATAGGCGCTTGGCGAAAGTCGCTCTCCGTCCCTTCTTTCAGGAGGACCCATGCGAATTCGAAACGCACTGATCATCTTCTTCGCGCTGACTGCGGTGGTGGGCGTCGTGGCCATCATCCCTTCGGGCGCGCAAACCAACGACGACCTCCCGACATGGCAGCACGCGGTGAAGTTCGTCTGCGGCGACACCGGTGGCACGTCGGATATCTCGGAGCCCGTGCTCAACGGCACGTACGCCACCGGCATCAACGTTCACAATCCGAATTCCTCGACCGTGCGTGGCAACGCCGATGCGGCGGGCGGTCCCAGCAGGAGCGCGTCGTTCAGCCCGACCTACCGCAAGAAGGTCGTCGTTGTCTATCCGAACTTCTTTGAGGGAGGTTCGGAGCCGGCCGAGCGGCCGCAACCTCCTGGACCATGGTTCCGGCCGGCCGAACTCAAGCCCGACTGGGGCTTCGAGATCGACTGCTACGACATCCGCAGCGTCCTGCTCGGAGACATCGAGCCCCAAACACCGGAAGCCCAACCGGACCCACGATCTGATGGGGGACTGATCAAGGGGTTCGTCGTCATCGAGACACAATCCCGGCTGCCGCTGGACGTCACGGCCGTCTACACAGTCATGGACGAGGACCTCAAGACGACCAGTGAGGACGTGGAGACAGTTCAGCCGAGGAAAATTCGCTCAGGCTGACCGAATTCTCACCACGCAGGCGAAGGGGCCGGTTGAACGCCGGCCCCTTCTCTTTTTTCGCAGAGTTGACACGATTCGAACGCCGGGGCTAGGGTCCGCCCTTGCCTGCGGTACGGATCATGCGAACGGTGCCCGCAACATCGATCACGCCGCGTTCTCGCGCGCCCCCGGCATTCCACCACCCACTCGGTTCAGAACACCTTTCGATACACCCACTTGCAAAGGAGCCCCATGCGAGCGCTCAAGATCCTTGTTCCACTCGCTCTTGTGGTTGGCGTTGTTGTCGCCATTTCAACCGCCGGAGCAGCCGACGACGACAGCACGGCGCCGACCTGGCAACACGCAGTGAAGTTCATCTGCGGCACCTCGGACTCGAATACCGACACGGACAGGCCGGTCCTCTCCGGGGTCTACGCCACAGCGATCAACGTGCACAATCCGAACGCCGCAACCGTGAGGGGAAGCGGTTCCGGCACCAGCACCAGCAGCTCGTTCAGCCTGGGGTTCAGAAAGAAAGCCCTGGTTCTGTATCCGCCGGACCTTCAAATCGAGGCCAGAGGCGAGTTCCCCACCCGGCCCGGTCCTTGGGTTCGGCCCCCGAATCTTCAGTCCGACTGGGGCTTCGAGATCGACTGCGCTGATATCCGAGCCGAGCTCATACCCGACGACGACTCTCGATCAGAGGCCCCATTGATCAAGGGCTACGTGGTCATCGAGGCCCAGAGCAAGTTGCCTCTCGATGTCGTGGTCGCGTACACGCATCAGGGCGGCGAGTTCGGGCCCATAGGGGCGGGAGCGGAGCAAACGACGACCGCCTCGTCGGTCGATGAGGACATCGAGACGGTTCAGCCAAAGAAGATTCGCAACGGCTGATCGAGTCGAATGAATGAAGGAAAGGGCCGGCGATATGCCGGCCCTTTTCTTTCGGGTGGTTCGTTAGAACTTGCGGCTCGCTGAGGACGCGGCGTACGTGTCGTCGCCGGCGAACTCCGCTCGAATCCGCGTTCCGCGCCTTACCTTTCCGACCTTCGCCGTGGCACGACCTTTGGAGTCGGTGGTGTCGGAGGCAACCAGCTTGCCGTTCTTGTAGAAATCGATGTTCTTGTGGGCCAGCCGGTTCCCGGTCTCCGCGTCGCGAAGCACGGCGGTGGCCCGGTAAATTCCGTCGTCGATCTCACCCACCGAAAGCGACATCCTCGTCGGACGCGCTTCGACCTGGAAAGAAACAGTGGTGGAGCTCGGCAGGTTTTCGTCGTCACCGGCGAAGGATTCGTTGAGAGAAGCCTGGCGCGCCGGGGGCTGGAGCGTGATGGTGAGGTGGGCGTCGCCGTTCGAATCGGTCGTCGCCGTCCCGATCTCCTGACCGTCCATGGCGAACCGCACTTCCTTGCCTGCCAGAGGCCCGTCGCCCTGCTTCTGGAGGTGCGCCACCAACGTCACCTGGTGACCGATGGTTCCCGACGTGGGTCCGGTGTTGGAGATCTCGGTCCGGTCCTTCGGCGGATTCGACCCAGGCGTGATGACGGTCGGGACCAGCGCAAACCGCGCCGTGTTCGCGTAGCCCTCACCGACGTTGGTGGCCGTGTTCGTCGGCACAGCCCAGATGAACTGCTGCCCGTCGACCTCAGTCGTGGGTTTCTGCATGAAGGCGTTGTCGGTGTCGTTGGTGAAGAGGTAGTGGACCCCGTGGCACGCCACGCATCCCTGGCGCCACGGTCCGGTCGTGCTGTAGACGGGGGGATTTTGCGGGTCGGGATCCTCGCCCCAGCACGGCCGCGCGCGATATTCGGGGCTGGTGTCGCTGGTGGCCTCGCCGGGCCTCACTCGAGGAGAAGGATCGTCCCCTGTTCCGTCGTCGAAGCAGGAGTCGTCTCGGTAGTACGGAATGATCGCCGGCTGCTCGGCGTCCTTCGCGTCGTTCAGCTCGAACATGTACACGAGCGAGCCGTTCGAGCCCGAGACCTCCTCCCAGTTGTAGATCGCCAGTGGCAGACCGAAGGTCGGGTCGCTCGCGTCGAAGTACGTGCCGTTCGAGATGGGCGTCGAGTCGATGTTTCCGACGTCATCGTTCTTGCCGTCGATCGACGCGCTGTCCGGCGGCAACGGGTTCTTGGTCATGCCCTCGTTGTAGTAAGTGGTGACGGCACCATGGTTGTGGTCCCACGAGGTGTACAGACCATCCGGCGGGATCGGGTGAACCCGAAGGTGATATCTGAACAGGTAGAAGTCGCGGTAGTAGTACTCGGTCTTGGTGACGTTCGTCCCCGAGTCGGCACCCCAGACCTCGCGAATCGCCCGGACAGGACCGAACCGCTCACCGAGCAGCGCGGAGTTCGCCTCCCAGTTGACCTGCTCGTCCTCGAATCCCACCACCGAGATGTTGGAGTCGGGGCTCTGCTGGAACGCCCGGCCCTTCCACCGATCGATGAGGTCGGGGCCGTAGGTAGGCGATGGCCCCACGGTTCCGGGCTCGGCGACCTCCGTCTCTCTGACCATCCATCGGCCACTGGCCTTCACCCGATATCTCGGGGTGGTCACCGTCATCCCGTCCCTGGGAAATCGGTCGGTCGAAGCGTGCTGCGTGGGGACGCACACTGTGCCCGGAAGGTTGGGCCCATACGGTCCGTTTGATGTCCCGAGTATCTCGGGGTCGTTGGAATCGAAACTGTTTCGATCGATCCATTCGTCGGCGTTGGCGTCGCGCTGGTAATGGACGTAGCCGTTCGTGGAATCGAACTGCGGTCCGCTCGATGTCAGGAACAGCGAGACGTAGCTGGTGGTCTGGTTGATCGGGTCGAACAGCGCGACATCCTGACGAGGCGAGAAGTTCGGCTGGCTCGGATATGCGAGCACCGTGTCGACGGGCGCCGGTGCGTTCAGCGGCGCCTGCGGACCCGAGTCGGACGCGTAGAAGGAGACCTCGTCGTCGTCGTCGAGCGTCTCGACGGGGTCCTTGGTCGGATAGCCCTCCATCTGGCTGGGGTCCTGATCGGCGGCCGGATACTCCGCCGTGCACTCGCCCGCGGTCTTCTTCCAGGACTCGGTGTCCCACTGGTAGGTGAGCTCCTCGTCGGTTCGCGAGTAGATCCCGAAGCTCGAACGGTTGTTGATCAGGTAGTACGGAAACACCTGATCGACCTGAACCGGCACCTCCTGCCACTCGGTTCCGTTCCACTTGAATGCCGTGATCTGGTTCACGGGAACACCGCTTCTGGCGTCCTGCGGAATGATCAGATCGCCCAGCGAATAGTGGGCATCGCGCGTGTCGCCGAACGATTGATTGCCGACGCCCTGGGCCGGAAGCCGAGACCAGGTCTGGAAATCGGCGCCCTTCATGACCACCGCTTCGACCTCGCGGTTGACCGGGACCACGGGGTTGGCCGCGGCCCTTGTGGCAGACAGGGAGGGAATCAGAAATGCGGTCGTGCCGAGGGCGATGACCGCCCCAAAGAGCCGTCTCATTGCGCTTCTCCCGCTTGGATTGCCCGCTAGTCCCCTCGCCGGTTCAGGGGCCGGCGAATGGCTCATTATAACTAGTCCCCTCCTCGCACCGTCACCCGGATCTGGCGAGAATCGGCTTGCCTTGCTCCGGAGCCTCCGGGCTCGAACACGACCGTGGCGGCACCCGGAGCGGCGCCGCGAATCATGAACACCACGTCCTGCGGTGGCTTCGGCTCGTCGTCTTCGTCATCGTCCGGATAGGGGTCAGCCGCCCAGAGCTTTCGGACCTCGATCGCGGAGCTCATGCCCTCGACGTGATGGCTCCAGGTCCCTCCGGCGAGGGGGGGAAGGTGGAGGGAACGTTCTTCGCCCAGCGCGAGCTCGAAGGTCTGACCCGATGACATCCCGGCTGAAGACTAGCCTCGAGCGAATGCCAGGAGAAGAGTCGGGCGGGAAGACGCCAAGCCGGCTGATCGGCGTCGGCTTCAAGGTGGCGCCGGAGACCCGCGCAGTGATCCAGGCGTCGCTCGAAGGCGCCGCGGAGATCGCGTTCCTCGGAGACCTCGACGAGGCTCAGCGACCACACGCAGCAGCGTCCGTCGAGGCGCTACTCACGTGGAACCCGTGGCGCGAACTCGGCGACGACGGGCTGGCGGCGTTTTCGACCCTTCGGTTCATGCAGCTCGTCTCGGCGGGCGCCGACCACGTCCGCTTCGCCGATCTCTCGGACTCAATCGTCGTCGCGAGCAATCCCGGCGCCTACGCCGAACCGATGGCCGAGCACACCGTCGGCATGATCCTGGCGCTCGCCAAGCGGCTCACCCATCATCACGAGCAGCTGGCGCGAGGCGAGTTCGATCAACGATCGCGCACGATCCAGATCAGGGGCGCCACGTGCGGCATTCTCGGTTTCGGCGGCATCGGCAAGGCCACGGCCCGTCTGATGCGGTCGTTCGGCGCCCGCGTCGCCGCCATCAACTCGAGCGGGCAAACCGACGAGCCCGTCGATTCGATCGGGACGCTCCACGACCTCGACGAGGTGCTCCGCAGATCTGACTTCATGGTCATTGCGCTTCCCTTGACCAGACGAACCCGCGGGCTCATCGGGACGCGCGAGCTGGAGCTCATGAAGCCCGACGCGATCCTGGTGAACGTGGCTCGTGGAGCGATCGTCGACGAGGCCGCGCTGTACCGCCATGTGCGCGACCACCCCGAGTTCATGGTCGGAATCGATACATGGTGGGACGAACCACGAGGAGGCGCCCCGTTCGAGACGAACCATCCGTTCTTCAAGCTGCCGAACGTCCTTGGCTCGCCGCACAACTCGGCGCTTGTTCCGGGAATCGAAGCGGAGGCAATCAAGGAAGCGACCGAGAACTTGCTTCGGTACCTGGGCGGGGAATCGCCACGCGGCATGGTTCGGCGCGAGGACTACCTGCCGTAGCCGGGAGTCTTCCAGAAGCCGCTCATCGCCTGGTACACCGCTTTCGCCAGCTGATCGCCGCCGGCGGGCGTGAGGTGCACGCCGTCGGGCAGCCGAACGAGCTGCTTCGCGCCCGAACCCGTCGTCATGTACGGGGTGTAGTGGCCGCGCGGGTCGGCGAACAGCTTCCACGCGTCAACGTACACGACACCCGGATGACGGCGAGCCTCCTCTCGGAAGATCGTGTTGATGAATCGAACGCCGCTCTCTCGCCTGGCGTCGGCGACGATCGGCATCCCAACCCACAGCAAGGGCCGGTGGCTCTTGGTGATGAGGCTCATGACCTTGGCCACCCGAGCGCGGTAGGCGACGGCCCACTCCT
>DASVPT010000071.1:0-4283 GCA_036389535.1 Actinomycetota bacterium | reverse complement strand
CGAGTCGAGCAGCTGCTCCATGGACCGCTGCCGCCGGGTGATGAACTCGCGGACCTCTTCCAGAAACGGCTCCGGCCGGTGCCGGAAGGTCGTCCAGGACATCCCGTTGATGGGGAAACCGGCGCCAGCCGACTCGAGGTCATCCGCCAGCGACTCGGGATACGTGAAAGGCCGCCGCTTGGGCAGGACGCCGCCTGCGATCAGCTTCCCGTTGATCTGCGGCGGCGGAAAGGTGAGGGGCACGTTCACCATCACCGTCTGCACCTCTGCCCTGGTCAGATCGCCCAGGAACGTCCGCTCACGGATCGATCGATACGACACCGGGAAGCTCTGGCGTCCCTCTCGCCGAGGCTCGACGATGTCGTACACGCCGTGATCCGCGGGCTCGACGCCCGTCAAGAACGACGGCCACGCCGACCAGGAATGGGGCGGCAGCGTCGACCTCAGCACGGCTCGTCCGCCCCGGTCGATCAACGCGGCAAGGTTCGGCAGCGCGCCCGACTGGAGAAGCGGATCCAGGATCTGCCAGTCGGCGCCGTCCCACCCGATCAAAAGCACTCGTGACATGAAGCTCCGATTCAACCATCCCGCGGTTGACGCGGGTTCTCCGGGCCATATATCGTGGCGATATATCGAACCGTTATATCGGCTCGGTATATCCCCCTTAGTTCAGAAAGGAAGCAAACGTGCTCGAAGTGGCCATCCTAGGGCTCCTCAAGGAGCGCGCCATGCACGGCTACGAGCTCAAGAAGCGCCTCTCCGAAACACTGGGCAGCTTCTGGCAGGTGTCGTACGGCTCGCTCTACCCGGCTCTCAAGCGCCTCCAGCGCGACGAAGCCGTCGAGATGATCTTCCCGAAGCAGGAAGTGGGGCGGCGAAAGAACGTCTACCGCCTCACGAAGAAGGGTGAGACCGTGTTCGCCGATCTGCTCGAGCGGGCCGGCCAGGATGCGACGGAGGACACCGCGTTCTCCGTGCGGTTCGCCTTCTTCAGGTATGTGAAACCCGAGACGCGCATCAAGCTGCTGGAGCGCCGGCGCGAGTTCCTGGAGAGTCGGTGGTCGAAGCTCAAGCAGTCGCTGCAGAGCTACAAGGAACGAATCGACAGCTACACGCTCTCCTTGATGGATCACGAGCTGGCCGCCACCGAGAACGACATCCGATGGCTGGACGAGCTGATCAAGGCGGAGCGGGAACTGGTCCCGGCTCAACTGGGCCCCGCAGCGACGCGGCGAGGGTCCGGCCTTTCCCGAAGGGAGCGTGCCCGATGACGAACAAACCAATTCGAGTGGGGATCGTTGGGGTGGGAAACTGCGCCTCGGCCCTCGCCCAAGGACTGCAGTTCTATCGAGATGCGGAGCCCGGCGAACGCGTTCCGGGGCTCATGCACGTGGAGCTCGGCTCGTACCACGTTCGCGACATCGAGATCGCGGCCGCATTCGACGTGGACGCCAAGAAAGTGGGCCGCGACGTCTCCGAGGCGATCTTCACCGAGCCGAACAACACCATTCGGTTCGCGGACGTCCCCCCGCTGGACGTGGAGGTCCTTCGCGGCCCCACGCTGGACGGGCTCGGCCATTACTACAAGGACGAGATCACCGAGGCCTCCGAGCCGCCGGTCGACGTCACCGCTGAGCTTCGAAGCCGTGAGATCGACGTCCTGGTGAACTACCTCCCGGTCGGCAGCGAGGCAGCCGCGCGCCACTACGCGCAGGCAGCGATCGACGCCGGCGCCGGGTTCGTCAACTGCATGCCCGTGTTCATCGCGTCGGATCGAGAGTGGGCTCGGCGGTTCGCGCAGGCCACCGTTCCGATCGTCGGCGACGACATCAAGAGTCAGGTCGGGTCGACCATCGTCCACCGCGTCCTGGCGAAGCTTTTCGAAGACCGCGGAATGCGCCTGGAGCGGACCTACCAGCTGAACTTCGGCGGAAACATGGACTTCAAGAACATGCTGGAGCGCGAGCGGCTGGTCTCGAAGAAGATCTCGAAGACGCAGTCCGTTCAGAGCCAGCTCCGAAAGCGGCTAGAGCCCAAGGAGATTCACATCGGGCCCTCGGACTACGTCCCGTGGCTCGAGGACCGGAAATGGGCCCAGATCCGCCTGGAGGGGACGGGGTTCGGAAACGTCCCGATGACCATCGAGCTCAAGCTCGAGGTGTGGGACTCCCCCAACTCGGCCGGCATCGTGATCGACGCCATCCGATGCATCCGTCTCGCCCTCGATCGTGGGCAGGGAGGTCCGGTCATCGGGCCAAGCGCCTTCTTCATGAAGTCGCCTCCTGTTCAGTTCTCGGATGAGGCGGCTCGGGAGATGGTCGAACAGTTCATCCTGGGCAACGGCGACGCCGCGCGCCAGGCCGACTGGTCGTCGTTCTTCGACGCTCCGACAGTCACCCGTTAGCCGCGCCCGGGGCGCGCTCGCCTCACGCGACTTCCGGTTTCTGCTGGCGTCGCGGCTCCTGAGCCAGGTCGCCGACGGGTTCTTTCAGGGGTACCTGGTCGACCGCCTGGTCTTCCTCAGTCCCGAAGGCCAGAGCACGGCCGTGGGTGTGGCTCGCGCGTACGCCCTGCTGGTCATCCCGTTCTCGCTCATCGGTCCGCTGGCCGGGGTCCTCATCGACCGGTGGTCGAGGCGGCGGATCCTGGTCGGCACCCCGCTGATTCGGGCGATCGGAGCGGCGGCGCTCGTTCCCATCAGAGGAACCTCGTTCGCGCTGTATGGACCGGCGGTCGTGGTCGTTTCGCTCAACCGGTTCTTCCTCACCACCGCGAGCGCCGTCACCCCGACCCTGGTCGATTCGGAGAATCTTCTGGCAGCGAACTCCATGGCCAGCGTCGGAGGAACGGTCGCCACGTTCATCGGCCTCGTCGCGGGAACGAAGCTCGCTTCGGCCCTTTCTCACAACGGCGTGCTGGTGATTTCGGCGTTGTGCTGGCCACTGGCGGCCTTCCTCGCCTCGAGGATCAGCGCTCCGCTGAAGGCGGCTCGTCCGGACGTGTCGATCGGGCGGGAAGTGCTCAGGGCGGCGTCGGAACTCCGCGCCGGAGCCCGTCGGCTCGCCGCGACACCAAGAGCGATCGCGCCTGTGGTGTCGCTGTCGCTCGATCAGTTTCTGGTCGGGTTCGTCACGGTGCTGTCGCTGGTGGTCTTCAAAGAGCAGTTTCGCGCGGGCGTCGGCTCATACGGAAACATCATCGCCGCGGGCGGGAGCGGGATCCTGATCGGAACGCTCACCGTTGGGTTGCTCGAGCCGATCCTGCCGAAACCCTCGATCATCGCGCTTGCCTTCGGGCTCGCCGGAGCCGCCTGCCTCGGGGCCGCACCATCGATCCACGGGCTCACCATCCTCGTCGTGTCGTTCGTCCTTGGATTGACGTTCGCCTGGCGGAAGGTCCCCGCCGACACGCTCGTCCAGGAATCGATCCCCGACCGGTTTCGCGGCCGCGTCTTCGCCATCTATGACCTGACGTATTCGATGGCCCGGGTGCTGGCAGCCCTGGCCGCCGTTCCATTGATTCCGCATGCGTCTGCGGGATGGCTCCTGGCCGGGACCGGGGTCGTCTACGTGGGATGGACGCCGGTCGTCCGATGGTGGACCACGCGCCGACCTCGCGTTGGTCTCCGCTTCTACGAAGGCGGAAGGGCTGAGGAACTGCCGCGAGCGATCTCCTTCGGCGGCGATGAGGAGCCGGTCGAGGTCCTCAACTCCTCGAACGAGGAGCGAGACGGCGAACGCGTGAGGGCATTTCGACTTCGACGTTCCGATGGCACGCTGGTCGACGTCTCGAGCGAGGAACCGGGGCGATGGCGCGTCGATCGAGAGCTTCCGCCCGAACCCAATCGGCAGACATAGGCTGGGCGCGTCCATGGCCGGCCGACGACGATCACGCGGATTGGTCGCACTCGCCGTGGGAACGGCGGGACTCATGGGATTCGGCGCCCTCGGGTGGTTTGGGTGGCTTCCTCGCTACCGGCCCGGCCTCAAAGATGGTGAGCGCTACGGCATCGACGTGTCGCATCACCAGGGCGATCAATTGGCGACGCGTCAGGGCCGCCGGCATCGAGTTCGCCTACATCAAGGCGAGCGAGGGCACGGACGTGAGTGACCCTCGATTTCGCCCGAACTGGGACGGTGCACGAGCGGCCGGGCTCGAGACGGGCGCCTACCACTTCTTCAGCCTTTGCTCACCCGGCCTCGACCAAGCGGGAAATTTCCTTCAGGCGGCGCCGGCCGCCCGAGACGCCATGCCACCGGCCGTCGACCTCGAGATCGCAGGGA
>DASVPT010000070.1:0-2185 GCA_036389535.1 Actinomycetota bacterium | reverse complement strand
GTCTCCTGGTAGATGACGACCGCCTCGCATCCCGCCGCGGCAAGCCGCCGGTACTCCTCCTCGCTCCACACCTGCACCTCGATGGCGATGGACGGGACCTCGGCGGCGAGGAGCCGGATCCGCTCCTCGAGAAACTCCACTCCGGTCAGCCGCTGATGCTCGCCGGTCAACAGCAAGATCGAGCGAAAGCCCTGCGCCAGGAGATGCCTCGCTTCGGCGAGCGTCTCGTCGGGCCTGAGGGTCTTTCGTGCAATCGGCAGCTCGCGGGCGAACCCGCAGTAGACGCAGGTCGTCAGGCATTCGTTGGAGAGATACAACGGGGCGTACATGTGCATGGTTCGGCCGAACCGGGCCAAGGTCAGCGCGCGAGAGGCCTGAGCGAGCCGTTCGAGCCGCTCCCCTGCCGCGGGCGACAGCAACGCGGCGAAATCGGCAAGGGTCCGCTCGAGAGGAGGCGTATCCAAAGCCTGTTCGACCCGATGGGGGTTCGACCCCCAGGCTGAGTCCAGCAGCTCGTCGAAGGGAAGACGCGCCAAAGCGTCGGCGAACGTCACGGCGAGGTCACCGCCGGGTCCGCCTGTGACGTATGCAGCTTCTGAAGGAATCCGGTCAGAGGGCTCGAGGCTTCGGCGGCCTCGCGCTCCGGTCCGAGGCCCGCCCGGTACGCCCGCCTGCCCGCCTCGACCCCTTCACGAAACGCCAGGGCCATCTCCACCGGGTCGCGGGCCACGGCGATCGCCGTGTTCACCAGCACCGCGTCGCATCCCATCTCCATGGCCTCCGCCGCGTGCGAAGGCGCGCCAAGGCCGGCGTCGACCACGACGGGGACGGTGGCCTGCTCGATGATGATCTGGACGGCATCCCGAGTCCGCACACCCTTGTTGGAGCCGATCCACGATCCGAGCGGCATGACCGTCGCACATCCGGCTTCCTCGAGGCGCTTCGCCAACACGGGGTCGGCGTTGATGTACGGCAGAACCGTGAAGCCCTCGCGAACCAAGGTCTCTGCCGCCTTCAACGTCTCGACGGGATCCGGAAGCAGGTACCGCGGGTCGGGCGTGACCTCGAGCTTGACCCACGCGGGAAGTCCCGCCGCCCGGGCCAGTCTCGACAGCCTCACGGCCTCGTCGGCGTCCAGGGCGCCCGAGGTGTTCGGGAGGAGCAGGAGCCGATCCCGGTCGATGAATTCGAGGATGTCCGGTCCGCCGGTCGCGTCCAGGTCCACCCGGCGGAGCGCGACCGTCACCATGCCCGTGCCCGACGCGTCAATGGCGCTTCGCATCACGTCGTAGGAACCGAACTTCCCCGTTCCGACGATCAGGCGAGAGGAAAATGTCCTGCCCGCGATGACCAATGGATCGGCGTCGTGCGGAGAGGGCGGCCCGAAGTCCACCCGGTTAGTGCCCTCGCTCCGAATCGAAAGTCACTCCCTTCGCCGGTGTTATCCGGATCAGGTTCGGCGGGTCGCCGGCGCGTGAAGCCGGCCTCTCAGCCCGGTTGCCCAAGCTCCCCGGATCTCTTGCACTCGAGTATACGAGCGGCAATTGGAACCTCGGCTCCCGGAAATCGAGGCTTCCGCCCATACAATCCCGTTTTAGCCGCACTCACGTCATCGGAGCACACGTGCAGCTGATCGCCTCAACCATCGCGGACCGCTATCAGGTCCTCAACAGGATCGCGTCGGGTGGAATGGGAGAGGTCTATCGAGGCCACGACCCCATCCTGAAGCGTGACGTCGCCATCAAGATTCTGCATCCACATCTTGCTGGCGATCGTGGGTTCGTCGATCGCTTTCGTCGCGAAGCCCAGGCTGTGGGAGGCCTGAGCCATCCCAACATCGTCGGCGTCTACGACTGGGGCTCCACGAACGGCACTTATTTCATGGTGATGGAGTTCGTGTCCGGCGTGACGCTTCGGATGCTGTTGACCGAGAAGCACCGGCTCGAGCCGTCCCAGGTCATCGAGGTCACCATGCCGGTGCTCGCGGCGCTCGATCACGCCCACAAGCACGGCATCGTCCACCGCGACGTGAAGCCGGAGAACATCCTCATCTCGCGCGAGGGAACGATCAAGGTCGCCGACTTCGGACTGGCGCGAGCCTACGCCGACTCCTCGGTAAGCCAGACCGACGGCACCGTAACGGGGACCGTTCAATATCTGGCGCCCGAGCAGATCCAGGGACATC
>DASVPT010000069.1:0-7722 GCA_036389535.1 Actinomycetota bacterium | reverse complement strand
CGTTCCACCCGAACCACCGAGCCGCCGACCTGAGGTCACCTCGAGCTTCAGCGAAGAGCTCGCGGGCATCCTCGCCGCGGCAGAGGAATCGGCCGCCGGCATCGTCGAGCGCGCCCGGTCCACCACCGACCGTCAGATCACCGAATCCACCCGCCTATGGCGAGAGGTCGAGGCGGAGGTCTCCCGGTTCGCGTCGTGGCGGGAGGAAGTCGAACCCGTCATCCGGCGCATCGCGTCCAAGGTCGATGACGTTCGCGTGAGAATCGAAGAGGTTCCCGAGCGGATTCGGGAAGCGCTCGCGCCAATGGCGGACTCGATCTCGACGCTCGACGCCGACATGGCGGAGCTCGCCGCGGCGACCACGCCGCCGCTCCTCCTCAAGCCGACCGGCCTGGAAGAGCGGGCGAACGAGGTTCTCGGATCCGCGCACAACAGCGCGAACGAGTTCGCCTCCAGTGCCGACATCGACATCGACGACGAGGCTGCAGCGCCGGACAGCGAGTACAGGGACGACAGCGCCGAAAACGAGACCGAAAGCTAGGACTCAACAACCTCGCGCGTGGTCGCCTCCGCTCCGGCTTTCTCGCTCGGAATCAGCCTGATTCGGCCTGCCTTCCTCTTCTTGGCGGCGGGCGCCGCGTTCGCGATCTTCTCGAGGCGCGCCTACGACCTCTATCGGTTCGTGCGGCTCGGAAGACCCGTCAACCGGTTCGACGACCTTCCCCGGCGCGTGGAGCAAGAAGCGACCGTCGTTCTCGGCCAGCGGAAGCTCCTTCAGCGCATGGGACCGGGCCTCATGCACGCGTTCATCTTTTGGGGATTCCTGATCCTCCTGACCACCATCGTCGAAGCGGTGGGAGAGGTCTTCACCCGATCCTTCGCCATCCCCTTCATCGGGAACTCGGGATGGCTGGGGGCGATTCAGGACCTGTTCGCAGTGCTCGTCATGGTCGGGATCGCCATGGCTCTGTACTACCGAAAGATTCAGCGGCCAGAGAGGTTCAAGGGAAGCCACCTGGAAGAGGCCGACTTCATCCTGGTGATGATCCTCGGGATCATGCTCACGCTCCTCGCGCTGAACGGGGCGAAGATCTCACTCGGCATCAACGAGGCGCCGAAAGTGTGGACGCCGGTCAGCTGGGCGGTGGCGCAGCTGTTCCAGCCGATGAGCGGCGGCGTCGTCAGCTTCTTCGAGAACGTCTTCCTCTGGGCCCACCTTCTGCTCGTCTTCGGGTTCCTCGCATACATCCCCTACTCGAAGCACCTCCACATCTTCGTGTCGGAGATCAACGTCTTCTTCACCAAGACCAAGCCACGGGGCAAGATCGAGAAGCTCGACATCGACCTCGAGGGATCAGAGGGTGCCGACCTCCGGCTGGGCGCGGCCACCGTCGAAGATCTGTCGTGGAAGCAGATGCTCGACCTCTACTCCTGCACGGAGTGCGGGCGCTGCCAGAACCAGTGCCCGGCATGGAACACGGGCAAGCCGCTCTCCCCGAAGCTCCTCATCATGAACCTCCGGGATCACCTGTTCGAAAAAGGACCGGAGATCCTCGTGGCCAAGAGCCGCGACAGGGAGTACGAGAAGGAGCCGCTCAACCCCAGCGTCGTCGAGGATGAGGTCGTCTGGGATTGCACGACCTGCGGAGCCTGCGTCTACGAATGCCCGGTCGACATCGAGCACATCGACCACATCATCGACATGCGCCGGAACCTCGTGATGGCAGAGTCCCGGTTCCCGCAAGAGGCCGGGCTCCTCCTGCGCAACCTGGAGAGCTCATCGAATCCGTGGGGCGCGGACCAATCGACTCGTGGTGATTGGGCGAAGGGGCTCGGGGTCCGGATCCTCGAAGACGGTCAGTCGCCCGAGTACGTCTATTGGGTGGGCTGCGCCAGCTCGTTCGACGATCGGGCGAAGAAGATCGCACAGGCGGTGGCGTTGCTGCTCCAGAGGGCCCAGGTGCCCTTCGCCATCCTCGGTCAGAGAGAGCTCTGCAACGGGGACCCCGCACGGCGGATCGGGAACGAGTACCTGTATCAGGAGCTCGCAAGGAAGAACATCGAGACGCTCAAGGCGGTCGGGGCGAAGAAGATCATCGTGAACTGTCCGCACTGCTTCAACACGCTGCGCAACGAGTACCCCGACTTCGGCGGGGAGTACGAGGTCATTCATCACACCGAGCTGTTCGCCCGCTTGATGAAGGAAGGGCGACTGCATCCCAGCGCCGAGGTGGATGAGGTTCTCACCTACCACGACCCTTGCTACCTGGGCCGCCACAATGGCGTGTACGACGAACCGCGTGACGTTCTGGAACGAATTCCGGGCCTGACGTCGCGTGAGATGCCCCGGCACCGCGAACGCGGCTTCTGTTGCGGCGCCGGAGGCTCCCGAATGTGGATGGAGGAGCGGCTGGGCAAGCGGGTCAACGTCGAGCGTACCGAGGAAGCCATCTCCACCGGCGCGGACAGCATGGGTGTGGCCTGTCCTTTCTGCCTGATCATGCTGGACGACGGCGCCAAGGCCAAAGGCGAAGCCATCAAGGTGGTCGACGTGGCCAATGTCGTGGCCCAGGCCACCGAAGTCACACCGGCCACGGAAGCCTCCAACCCATAAATCTGTCGCGCGGCGACGAACGGCGTCCGTCGCCCGAGGGGTTTCGTCCGAACGATCGCCCGTGCCTCGGACTTCTGGCTTAAGTCGGTGCGCCTTTCGCCCGATATTCGGCGTGGAGAGATCCTTGCATCGACGAAGCCGGAGCCTAGAATTTGACTTCCTCCTCAGTTCAGAGGACACGTAGAGAGCCTTTGGGCCGATCGCCAGAGCGACCTTCCCCGTCGCGCCCGCGGAAACCGGAACGCCGCTTCGGGGTGGAACCTCTTGAGAGCGGCAGCCGGGGCGGATGGGGCGATCAGGACATGGCGCTCGAAGAGTTCGAAGCGGGCAACCGAGGCGGCCACGCCGCCGAAAACTCAGCGCTGGCCGGCCGCGAGAGCCGCGAGGCCGTTGGCAGACGGCCGCGACGATCGACGCGCCGCGCAGTCCGCACGACCGACTCCTTCCCGCTGGTTCGAACCGATGAATCCCGCGGCGTTCTTCGAATGGCGCTCGCTGCTCTCAGGCAGGAGCTCGGCTTCGAAACCGCGAGCGTCTTTGCCAGCAGCCCGGATGGCTGGCGGCTCCTGGAACGAGATGGACCCGTTCGGCCCTGGCACGGCGTGCTCGACCCGAGCATCCTGGAGGGGATCACCGACGCGGCGGAATACGTCGACCTGAACAGCGTTCCCGGGGTCGGGCCGCGGCTCACCTCCCTGGGCTGCCGAAGCCTGGCGGTCCTTCCGCTCCCCCAAGGAACGCGGGTGCTCCTCGACTCATCGAGCCGACGGCTGAGCAGCGGATGGATCGATCGCGCCAACCCGTACCTCGAGCTCGTTGCGATCATGTCTGGGCCCGCGTGGATGGCGGCCGGGGCGCTTCGCAACCACGAAGAGGTTGCCGCGCTCGGCCGGACCTTTTCGGCGTGCCAGGAAATCCTCAGCCGGTCGGACGCCTCCCCCGATGAGCTGCTCGACAGGGTTCGGGAGTCGATTCGGGCCGACGAGCTCTTTGTCATCTCCGAACGCGAGAACCGCGTCACGGTCCTTGCGTCGCCGGGCGGAGGCCTGCGCCAGCTGACCGAAGACGCGCGGCAGTGGCTGCCCGCCGCTCGGGATTCCGGCTTCGATGACGACAGCCTTCGCAACCTGGCGATCCCGTTGGGAGCGTCGTCGAGAGCCCTGGCGGCGGCCACCGGACGGGAGGGGCCATCGCAGGAGGTCGTTCTGGGCGGTTGGGCCGAGGGTCCGGCGCTCTCCCCTGTTTCGATGGACGTCGTGGCGCGGGCCGTGTCAACGGCGCGTGCGGCGATGGAGACGAGGCGTCAAGCGGTCACCTCGGTTGTCGATCGGGAGCGAAGTCGTATGGCGTACGCACTCCACGACGACCTCGTCCAGACGGTCACCGGCGCGGTGCTCGAGCTCGAAGCCCTTCGCAGGCGCATCGAGCGCGATCCGGACGAAGCCATGACCGTCCTCGATCGGTCCACTGCGGAAGTGCGGCGAGCCCTCGCCGAGCTGCGCGGAACCCTCTTCGAGCTCTCTCAGGCAGAGACGGAGCTCGAGGCGCCGACGGCGCCCCTCGCCCGATACGTCGAAGACGTGGTCAAGCGGTGGAAGCTTCCGGCCCGCGTTTCGGTCAAAGGCGACCTCAACTCGGTCCCGCCTCGCGTTCTCTCGGTGGCCTACTCCGTGATCCGCGAAGGTCTCACCAACGCGGCCAAGCACGCCCCCGGGTCGAGCGTCACGGTCAGCCTGGCCGCCACGGACGGCGAGCTCACGGTGAGCGTGGCCGACAACGGCCGCGGGTTCAGTCGTGAGCAAGAGGCCGCCGCTCGGGCCGCAAATCACTTCGGACTGAACATGCTGCGGGCTCGCGTGGGCGACGTCGGCGGAACGCTGGACGTCGAGTCGCGACCCAGCCGTGGAACACGTGTGATCGCCCATATGCCGATGCGAAGGGATCCCTGATGAAGCTTCTGTTGGTCGACGATCACACCCTCGTCCGCAAGGGACTGATGCACCTGCTCACCTCGGTGCTCGAAGGGGCGGAGGTGGACGAGGCCGAAAACGCCGACCAGGCGGTCGAACGACTGCGCACCTCCGACTACGACGTTGCGCTGGTCGATATCAGAATGCCGGGCCGCGACGGCCTGGAGCTTTTGAAGGAGATTCGGACGGAATGGCCCAAGGTTCCGGTCATCATCGTGTCGAGCTACGACAACGGCGAGTACGTCAAGGCAGCCCTTGGAGAAGGCGCCGCCGGCTACCTGTTGAAGGACACCACCCCTGACGACCTGATCCAGGCGATCACGGTGGCCATGACGGGCTCGGGGAACGTCCTTTCCCCCAGAGCCGTCCGGAACATGTTCGACGTCGCCGCTGCTCCGCAACCCACCAGGGAGGACCAGCTTCATCCCGATGCCGGCTTGACCAAGCGTGAATCGGATGTCCTTCAGCTGCTGGCGAAGGGATGCAGCAACCGCGAGATCTCGCGTCAGCTCTTCCTCTCCGAGAAGACGGTCAAGGCCCACCTGGCGGCGGTGTTCCGAAAGCTCGGCGTGACGAACCGCACGCAAGCTGCGATGGTGGCCGTTTCCAAGGGCTTGGGCGGCGTCCCGCAGGTCGCTTCCCGATAAACCGGGCGCGGATCCGCCCTGCTTCGTCTGAGGCAACCCTTCCGGCCAGCTAAGCTTTCCACCTTCCAGTCAAAGTCCAATCGGCACGTCCCGAAAGAACGTCTGTTCTTCAGTCCTTTGGCTGTTGTGCCGTGGGGGCTAAGCTGGCTTGAATTCCAGAACAATGCCTTTCCCCCCGGCTGGTAAGGAGGACATGAAAAGGGACATCCCACCCTCAGGCGTGGGAGCGGATCAGCCACCAGAGGTCATTCCGGGCCGTGAAAGCGGCGATCCCGGATCCGACGAGGAGATCCTTCAGGCAGTCGGGCGAGCGTTCGACGAGGACGATGATGCAGCCGGCGACCCGGTGGTTGTCCTGCCCGACGCGGAATCGTGGCTGACCACGCGGCCGCCCATCGTTCGTACCCGGCGTTCCGGAGGCCAGGGGCGGCGCGACGCGCTGTCACGCATGGCCATCGGAGAGTTGGAGCCGGGCGACGTCGAGACGGCGGTCAAGATCGTTCTCAGCCACCCCGATCCCGAAACCCGTTGGCTTGCCGCCGAGGCGTTAGCCCGATTCCCCCGAATCGTTCCGCTCTCCGTCGCCGAACGAGGCCTCCAGGATCCGGATGATCGCGTTCGGGCCACCGCCGTTCGTTTGGCGGCCGCGCACGGAGGGGCCGCCGCGCCGCTCATTGCTCCGCTGGTGGCGGCGCGAACATGGCCCCTTGCTCAGCAAAGCGCTCTCACCACGCTGCCTCATCTGGTCGCTGCTCCGGACGCGCTCAGTCCCAAGGAAATCAACAGATTGCTTGAGGCGGTCGCGACGCTCGATCCGCCGCCGTTCGGCAGCGAGATCGCCGGCCTCGCGGGCCTCGCTCGCTCACTCGGCATCGAACGACTCATCGAGCAGCTCGACGCCCCAAACCGAAGGCGGCTCGGAGCGGTTCGACTGCTGACCGCGGACGCGACACCGAGGTCGCTCGGTGCCGTCGCCTCGCTCACGGGAGATCCGGTCGAGGAGATTCAGTGGATCGCGGCCAGGGCGATGGCGACCCTTGAGACCCAGCCGCCCCCGAGGACACCGCCGCAGTGGCCCGCTCCGACGCTCGAGGACGAGGCGGGCGACGACGCGTCCGACGACGAACTCATGGCCACGTTGGCCAGGGGGCTCAGCGATCCCGAAGAGCTCGTTCGAGCGGAAGCCATCGCGCGGCTCCAGGCGCTTCCGGGGGCGTTGGTCCGCGGGTGGGCGATGAGGGCGGTCCGAGGGAGAGACCGGGAGCGAACAGCAATCGGGGCCACCATGGCCCGGCACCTTCGAATCACGGAGGCCGCTCCCCTGCTTCTTGATGTCGCCAGCCAGGTGCCGAAGGAGGAGGCCTCGCCCTACCTCGCCGCGCTCCAGGCCATCAATCTCGAGCCGCCCGCGCTGATTCAACTCTTGAGCTCTGTCGACGCGGCGCACCGCCCGGCGGCGGTCCGGTTGGTGTGGCAGATCGGAGGCAGCGCCGTGCTGCCCTATCTCCCTCCGATGCTCGACGACACCTCGGGTCCGGTTCGCATGGCAGTGCTGGAGGTCCTGACAGAGTCCGGCGATCCCTCAGCCGCCCGTTTCGCCCAACATCTCCTCGAGTCCGATTCATCGGCCGCGGTGCGCGCCACCGCCATGCAGCTTCTCGCCCGACGGGGCGGGACCGCGCGAATGGCGGCGATGGCTCAGGCCCTTCGCGACCCCGATCCGGACGTGCGGGCGACCGCCGTCGAGACGCTACCGCCGGCGCTGTCGGGCGACGTCGCCGAGCTGTTGCTCTCCGCGTTCATGGACGAGGACGACCGGGTATGGCGGCCCGCCATCACGCATCTTGCGGAGCTGCCCGAACGGGACCTTCCCCTGCTGTGGTCAGCCATCCGCGACACGTCTGACGAAAAGCGGGAGGAGCTGCTCGCCGCGCTCGAGCGCTACGACCCCGAGCGCCTGGCCCACCTCGCGCTGCACAACGCCCGCACGCCCGACGCCGAAGGACGCGCGCTCACCATTCGGGTCGCCGCCAGAGCGGGCACCAACGAGTCGACGGCGCTCGTCGTGTCGGCGTTGGACGACCCCGATCCATTCGTGCGGCGGATGGCTGCGGGGGCGATGGCGACGCTTCGAAGCCCCTTGGCGGCGCGCGCTCTCTCCCGGGCTTTGACCGATCCCCAGGCGGAGGTTCGGGTCGAAGCGGTCCGAGCACTCGGAGTCATCGACGACGACACGGTCCCCACGGCGCTGATCTCCGCGCTCAACGACCCAGAGATCAGAGTGCGGGAGATGGCCGTCGATGCTCTGGGCCGGTGGAAGTCCCCGGCGGTCGCCCGGCGGCTTACGGCCGTGCTCGGGTCCCCTGACCTGCGCGCGGCGGCAAGCGAGGTCCTTGCTCAAATGGGTCAGCCCGCGGTCCAACCGCTGACCGAGGTCGTCGCCGGCGGTGATCCCGAAGCGGCAGCCGCTGCCGGGGAGCTCCTGAACAAA
>DASVPT010000068.1:0-5925 GCA_036389535.1 Actinomycetota bacterium | reverse complement strand
ATAGGATGCGCCTCGACGTGGGGGGAACGATGCGCGCCGCGGTGTTCGAGGGCTACCGGACGATCCGCGTTCGAACCGTCCAGAAGCCCGAACCCCAACCGGGCGAGGTCCGAATCAGGGTCACGTACTGCGCGATCTGTGGCTCCGATGTCTCCCTGTTCAAGACCGGAATGTTGGCTGCACCGGATCAGATCCTCGGTCATGAGATCGTCGGCGTGGTCGACGCAGACCCGATCGGGAGGTGGGAGCCCGGGACGAGGGTGGTTGCCTACCCCGTTCGAGGATGCGGCAAGTGTCTGTGGTGCTCTGAAGGCAAGCCCAGGTACTGCCTGGAGCCGCCCGGATCGTGGGGAGGGCTCGCCGAGTACGTCTGCTATCCGAGCGAGCACCTCATCTCCGTCGACGATCGCCTCGACGATGCGGCTGCGGCGCTTGCCGAGCCGTTCGGAGTCGCGCTGCGCGCGGTCGAGATGTCGCTCGCGAAGCCGGGCGACCTCGCCTTCGTTCTGGGACTGGGCTCATTGGGATGTCTCGCTGCGTCGGCACTGTCTGCCGCAGGTTGTCGCGTGATCGGGGCCGACGTCCGCGAAGACCGCCGTTCGCTCGGACTGGAGGTCGGGTGCTGGGATGTATTCGACCCCTCGGCAGAAGATCCGTTCTGGAAGCTCCTCGCCTACGACCGGCACGGACCGAGGATCGTGTTCGAATGTTCAGGCGCGCCCGAAGCGCTTCAACAGGCATTCAACGCAACGGGGCACGAGGGCGTGGTGGGCATCCTGGGCATCCCGTTCGAGCCAGTGGTCCTCATCCCTGCCGTCATTTCGGTGAAAGAACAGCGCGCCTTCTCGATCTCGGGTCCGTCAATGCGCTCGATGCGCCGCGCGGTGGAACTTCTCCTCGAGCGTCCACAGACCGCCAAGATCATCACGGGAGCGGTGCCGCTCGAGGAAACCGAGACCGCCTTCGCCGCGCTGGCGGATGGAACCGGCGGTGTGAAGGTTCTGGTGAGTCCGGAAGCCTGACGTAACGTCGTCACCATGCAGCGAACGCTTCCGTTTTCCGCGCCGGCTCTTCCGCGAGTGCCGGCGCTCGAGATGGGCAAGGCCGGGGATCCCGGCCTGTTCGGTCCTACTTCGCGAATATGGACCATCGGCCGCGAACGGGCGCTGCTCCTCGGCGGGACGCCGGCGCTCCTCCTCCAGATCGCTCATCCCTTGGTCGCAGCGGGCGTCGCCGATCACAGCGACTTTCGCCAGAAGCCCTACGAGCGCCTGGTCGCGACGCTCGACGCCACGCTTCGAATCACCTTCGGAGACACACCCCAGGCGCAGGCGGCCGCCGAGGGCGTCGCGGCCACGCATCGCCGCGTGAAGGGCACGCTCGGTCGGGAAGCTAGCGGGTTTCGCCTCGGGGCCGCCTATGACGCCGCAGACCCTGAGCTCGCGCTCTGGGTCCACGCAACGCTCGTGGAGACGGCGCTCCAGACATACCACCGGTTCGTTCGGCCGCTTTCGGAGGCGGAGCGTGAACGGTATTTCCAAGAGGCCAAACGGTTCGCCGCGCTCTTTGGGGTCGGCCCGGATGTGATGCCGCCCACATATGCCTCGTTTCGGGGGTACTTCGATTCGATGATTGATGGAGAGGTCCTGCAAGTGACGCCGGTGACTCGGGATCTGGGGTGGCACGTCCTGAATCCGCCCCTGCCCCGTCCGCTGAGAGGAGCGACCCGACTGACGAGGCTCGCCGCCGCGGCGCTGCTCCCTCCGCGGCTGCGGGCTGGGTACGGTCTCTCGTGGACCGGCCGGGACCGGGCCGCATATGCCGCGTTCACTCGGACCGTTCGGCTCGCCCTGCCGCTGACGCCGGCGCCGCTTCGCTTTTGGCCGCACTACGTGACGGCGCGCCGTCGGGCCGGCCGTCAGGCGGGTGACCGATAGGCTTTTCATCTCGTTCGTGCTACGTTCGAGCGGCGAGGGGCTGCTCGAATTGACCAGTCCCGGAATCGCTCGCCCGCTCTAACCCAAATCGCATCGGACGGAGGGGTCGTGGCATTCAGGGGGCTCCTGAGGGCAGGACGCCGCAAGGGCCAACGCGGCATCGCGCCCGGGGACGTGTCGGCGAACGGAGATCAGTCGTCGCCTGCGGTCGCCATCGCGGACATCGACCGCGACCGAGAGCGTGCGCGCCTTGCCCGCGCCCAGCAGCTCGTCCGGCTCCGGCTCCCAGAGGTCTATCTCTACCCGCTCGTCGTGGAGCACGTTCGCGACCTGATCGCGCTCATCGAACCCAGCGGTGGGATCTTCTACGCGTCGCCCTCGTGGCAGGCTGCTCTCGGGCACGCCCCCGAGGCGGTGAGCGGGGCCGACCTGCGCTCCCTCATTCACCCCGAGGACGCCGACGCGCTGACCGCTCTGTTGGGGGCGAACACCACTGACCCCGTGATCGCTGAGGTCCGGGTCCGGCACGCCGACGAGCGATGGGTGCCGGTGGAGGTTTCGGCGGTGCCGGTCCGTGACGACGATGGAAACGAATTCGTCCTTGCGGTCGGTCGTGACCTCGGGGAGCGAGAACGTACCGCAGGCGATCGCGGCGCAGCGGCAACGGAGCGCGAGGCCGCGCTGCGAGCCGAAGCCGAGGACGCCAAACGCCGGCTCATGGCCCAGTTCGCCGTGGCGGCCGCGCTCGCCGAAGCCGAAAACCTCGACGACGCCGCGCCGAAGATGCTGGAGTCCCTGGGCGAAACGCTGGGGTGGGAGTTCGGTGCGATCTGGCGGGTCGACGAGCGAGAGCAGGTCTTGCGATGCGTCGGCGTGTGGCGGCACCCCGACCTGACCGCGCCCGAGTTCGAGCGAGTGACCAGGACCCGGACCTTCAGGGCAGGAAGCGGACTCCCCGGCCGGGCGTGGTCGGCAGCCGAGCCGATGTGGATCCCCGACGTTGCGAACGACTCCAACTTCCCGAGGGTCAAGCAAGCCCTCAGTGCGGGGCTTCACGCGGCCGTCGCCTTCCCCATCCTTCTCAGCGCCCATGTCATGGGCATCATCGAGTTCTTCAGCGAAGAGGTTCGCGAGCCGGACCAGGGTCTCCTGGACATGCTCTCGGCTACCGGAAGCCAGATCGGACAGTTCATCAAGCGGCGTGAGGCAGACGCCGAACGGGCCGAGTTGCTGCTCGAGGAGCGGGCGATTCGGGCCCAAGCGGACGCCGCCATGGACCAGCTGCGAAAACTCCAGTCGATCTCCGACGCGGCGCTGGCGCATTTGAGCCTGGACGATCTCCTGAAGGAGCTCCTTCTTCGGGTCCGCGAGGCCCTCCCGGCCGACACCGCCGCCATCCTCCTGCTCTCGCCGGGCCGGAACGACCTGGTCGTTCGGGCGGTGACCGGCGGCGCGGAAGAGGCCGCGAAGGAGGAGGTGAGGATCCCCGTCGGTCAGGGGTTCGCCGGAAGGATCGCGGCGGACCGGGAAAGCCGAATCATCAACGAGGTCATCGAAGCCGACGCCGTCGCCGGAGTCCTGCGGGGAAAGGTCAGCTCCCTGGTCGGCGTCCCGCTGCTGGTGGGAGAGCGGCTCATCGGCGTTCTTCGTGCGGCGACCATTCAGCCGCATGTCTTCGGCGACGCCGACGTCCAGCTTCTGGAGCTCGCAGGGATCAGGGCAGCCATGGCCATCGAAAATGCCCGTCTGTACGAGGCGGAACAGGAGGCTCGGCGCAACGCACAGCGGGCCGCCAGCCGGACCATGGTGCTCCAGGCGGTGACCGCGTCGCTATCGGAGGCCATCACGATTTCGGACGTCGCCACGGTGGTGATCGACCGTGGCCTTCCGGTGCTCGGAGCGAGCGGCGGAATGATCGCCATGCTGGACGGCCACGGTTCCGAGCTCCATGTGATCCGGGCGGCCGGCTACAGCGACGAGCTGGTGAACCGGTGGAGGAGTCTTCCGATCGAGCGAGTCACCCCTCTTTCAGAGGCGGTGACCTCGGGGGAGCCCGTGTTCGTTCGGACGAAGGCGGAGTGGCAGTCCTCCTATCCGGCTTTCGGCGAGGAGATCCGGCAGGCGGGCAACGACGCCTGGGCCGCCCTGCCGCTGTTCGCCAAGGGCTCGCCCGTCGGCGTGCTTGGCCTGAGCTTCGCGGAGACGCGAAACCTCGGAGCCGACGAGATGAGCTTCATGCTCGCCCTGGCCCGCCAGTGCTCGCAGGCCATCGAACGGGCCCGCCTGTACGAGGACCAGACGTACATGGCGCAGACGCTGCAGAAGAGCTTGCTCCCGCCGAGTCTCCCGGAGATTCCTGGCATCGAGATCGCATCGCGGTACCGCGCGGCCGGGCACGGGATCGAAGTGGGCGGCGACTTCTACGACGTGTTCGAGGCCAAGGACGGCGCGTGGGCGGTGGTGATCGGGGACGTCTGCGGAAAGGGACCGGAGGCGGCCGTCCTCACCGCGCTGGCGCGATACACGGTGCGCTCGGCGGCCATCCATGAGGACCGCCCCAGTCGCGTCCTCGAGCAGCTCAACGAGGCGGTGCTGAGGCAGGTCACCGACAGTCGGTTCTGCACCGTGTGTTACGTGCGTGTTCGAACGAACGACGACGGCGCGCGTCTGACGGTTTCCTCAGGCGGCCATCCGCTTCCACTCTTGCTCCGTGCAGACGGGACGCTCGAGACGGTGGGGCGGCCGGGAGCCCTCCTGGGGGTGTTTCCCGACGTCGACCTCGCCGATCATGCCGTGGACATGCGGCCGGGAGACGCGCTGGTGCTCTACACCGATGGGGTCACCGAGGAGGTTCAGGACGGCGTGCACTTCGGGCAGGAACGGCTGGCGGAGGCTCTTCAGCGGGGCGCCGGCAGGGATGCCGAAGGCATCGCCGAGGCCATCGATCGGGCCATCGTCGATTTTCGCCCCGAGCTGCCCACCGATGATGTCGCGGTCCTGGTCGTTCGGATCCGGCCGGACACGGCGAGCTGACCCCGGGGTATAAACAGAGACGTCAAAACGCCCGCTCCGGGCATAAACGGCTCCCCGGACGCGTTTTTTCTGTGTCCAGATGTCTATTTGCTTTTGAAAATGCTGCCCCTCGGGCAGGCTACGCTACGGAGACCCATGGCTGATCCAGAACCCAAACCGACCAGAAAATCCGAGCCCACCCGCGCTCTGGGCGAGGCGGACGATGTCCGGCTCTACCTGGAGGCAGCGGCCCGCGAGCCTCTCCTCACCAAGGAGGAGGAGGTCGAGCTCGCCATGGCCATCGAGCGCGGCGAGGAGTCCGACGCCAAGCTCGTGGCCAAGCGCCTGCGCTCCGACACCAGCATCAAGAAAGCCAAGGATGCGGTCCGGAAGGGCAGGGAAGCCCGTCAGCGGTTCATCAGGGCGAACTTGCGCTTGGTCGTGTCGATCGCGAGGAAGTATCAAGGCCAAGGGCTCCCGTTTCTCGACCTGATCCAGGAGGGCAACATCGGGCTGATGCGTGCCGTCGAGCTGTTCGACTGGCGGCGCGGCTTCAAGTTCTCGACGTACGCGACGTGGTGGATCCGGCAGGCCATCACCAGGGCGATCGCCGACCGTGGACGTCAGATCCGGCTCCCCGTGCACGTCCACGACCAGATCCGCAAGCTCCGCCGGACCATCATCCATTTCAGCCAGAAGCATGGCCGCGAGCCGACCGCCGAGGAAGTGTCCAAGGCGCTGGCTCTGCCGATCGAGGAGGTGGAGCGGCTGATGGAGGCCGAGCGCCGCGAGCCGGTCTCGCTCCAGGCTCCGGTGGGTGAGGACACCGAGCTCGGCGATCTGCTGGAGCAAGCCGAGGAGATGAGCCCGATCGACCAGGTCGAGGACGCCATGCTGAGGGACGAGATCGGGCAGGCCGTTCTCAGCCTCCTCGATCCTCGGGAACGCCGGGTCATCGCCCTTCGGTACGGGCTCG
>DASVPT010000067.1:0-4031 GCA_036389535.1 Actinomycetota bacterium | reverse complement strand
AAAGAGGCCTAAGCGTCTCCCATGACGGCGCGGCGGAGCTTCGGAACGTCGTGAGAACGGCGACGTTCGTCGATTAGGCGGTGACTTCGCCGAGCAGTGGGGGGCGGGCGGAAAACGCCAGCTCCTGTTCGAGCGCATACGCGGCGCGCAGCACCGTGTGCTCGTCTTCCAGCTTGCCCATGATCTGGAACCCGACGGGGAGCTCGTCTGCGAGGCCACAGGGAATGCTGATCGCGGGGACCCCAGCCAGATCCGCCGGGATGGTGAAGACATCCGAGAGGTACATCGCCAGCGGGTCGTCGGCCTTCTCCCCGATTCGAAAGGCGGTGGTGGGAGCGGTCGGACCCACCAGCAGATCGAACCGCTCGAACGCCTCTTCGTAGTCGCGGATCACTTTCGTCCGCACCTTCTGCGCCTGTCCGTAGTACGCGTCGTAGTACCCCGCCGAGAGTGAGTACGTCCCGAGCATGATCCGGCGCTTGACCTCGTCGCCGAATCCCTCGCCGCGGGTTCGCATGTTCATCCGAACCACGTCGTCGCCGCCATCGGCTCGGTAGCCGTATCGAACGCCGTCATACCGAGCCAGGTTGGACGACGCTTCGGCCGGGGCGAGGAGGTAATAGGCGGAGAGCGCGTAGTCGCTATGCGGCAGCCGGGCCACATCCACCGAACATCCCAGACCCTCCAGCCGGTTCACCGCGTCTCGAACGGAGTCCCGCACGCCGGGCTGCACGCCCTCAACGGCGAGCCAGTCCTCGATCACGCCGATCCGCAGTCCGGTCGCGCCTGCGTCCAGTCCTTCGGTGTAGTCCCGGGGCGGTTCGGGGAGGCTCGTGGCGTCCCGCGGATCGTGCCCCGCGATGATCGAAAGCAGAGCGGCGGCGTCCCGCACGTCCCTGGTGAACGTCCCGACGTGGTCCAGCGACGAGGCGAAGGCGATGAGCCCGAACCGGGACACCCGGCCGTACGTTGGCTTCAGCCCCACCACTCCGCAGAGCGCCGCGGGTTGGCGCACGGAGCCGCCGGTGTCGGTTCCCAGCCCCCACACGGCTTCGCCGGCGGCGACAGCAGCTGCGGAGCCCCCGGAAGATCCCCCGGGGACGCGTTCCAGGTCCCACGGGTTGTGGACGGGCCAGAACGCCGAGTTCTCATTCGAGGACCCCATGGCGAACTCGTCGCAGTTGGTCTTGCCGACGAGGAGGGCTCCGCCCTCGCGTAGCCGGGCCCACGGCGTGCAGTCGTACGGCGGGACGTACGGCTCGAGGATCTTGGAACCGGCCGTGGTCCGAATCCCTCGGGTGGTCAGCACGTCCTTCAGGGCCACGGGAATGCCGGCCGCCGGAGAGGCAGGCGCGTCACCCTTCGCCGTTTGCTCATCGACTCGCCGTGCCTGCGTTCGGGCATGCTCTTCGGTCAGCAGCAAGAACGCGCGGACGCGTTCGTCGACGGCGCCGACCCGGGCGTAGACCGAGTCGACGACCTCAGAGGCCGTGGTCTCTTTCCTTCGGTAGAGGTCGGTCAGCTCGTGAGCGCTGAGGTCGCAGAGCTCGGTCATGGCTCCTGCTCGACGATCCGCGGAACCTTGAACCGGTCGGCTTCGATCTCCGGCGCGCCGGCCAGCGCCTCTTCGCGCGAGAGCGTCGGTTGCGGCTCGTCTCGCCGGTACACGTTCGACCGCGGAACCGGATGCGACGTCGGGGGAACATCCTCAGCGGCCACCTCGCGGACCTTCTCGGCGTGATCCAGGATGAGCGCGAGCTGGCGCGCGAACCGCTCCTTCTCCTCCGCCGTCAGCTCGAGTCGAGCGAGGCGGGCGACGTGTTCGACATCGATCTCGACCGGCACGGCGGCGAGTCTAGCCGGTGCCTATCCGGCCTCTACTCCTTTGAAGTCGCGGCCGATCACGACTGCAATGTCGGCGCCGCTCGGTGGATTCGCCGTCTCGACCTCGGGCAGAGCCGGCAGGTACGCGGCCACCACCCGGCGTTCATCCGACTTCGCCGGCGACCACAGAATGGCGGTCTTCGTCAGTCGAGCGGGGGCCCGAACGGGCGGCAGCACCACGAACCCGGCCCGGCGGAGATAGCTCGCCACCGCCCGAACGTTTGTCTCCGGGCCGGCTTTCCAGATCCTGACGCGAACGTTCGCCGGAGACAGCGCTGTCCCCGGCGCGGCGCGGCCGATCACTCCGAGCGCCGCCCCGACCCTGAGGCGATGGAAGAGTGCGTTGGCCTGCGGCTGGAGCGGCACCAGGTATTCCACGCCGCCGATCCCTCCGCCCGTCACCGGCACGACGCGGAAATAGACCCTCCCCTGCCCGAGCTCGGCCAGCTTCCTCGTGAGGTCCTGGAGCTTGTAGAGATCGAGGTCCGCGTCCACCACGATGTTCTTCTGAATGGCGTTCACCAAAGACCTGAGCTTCAAGACCGAACCCGCGGAGAGCGTCTTTTCGATCACCGCGCGCATGAATTGCTGCTGCCTGGCGATCCGCGACAGGTCCGGGATGGCATCTCCCTGGATGTGGCGGGCGCGAACGAAGGCCAGGGCCTGGCGGCCGTCCAACCTGTAGCAACCGGCGTGGGGCATTCGAAGGCCAGCCAACTGGTCGACGAGGGGACGGTCGATGCAGATGGGAACCCCGCCGAGCGCGTCGACGAACTTCTCGAATCCCGCCAGGTTGACCTGGACGTAATGGTTGATTCGAAGACCCGTCAGCCGGCTAACCGTCTGGACGACCTTGTCGGGTCCCCAGCTGAACGACGAGTTGATCTTGCCGAGCCCGTGTCCGGGAATCTCCACCCGCAGGTCCCGAGGAATGCTCAGGACGATGGTCCGGTCCCGTCGGGGATCGGTCTGAACCAGGATGATCGTGTCGGTCCTTTGACCCCTGACCGTCTTCTCGTTCCCGAACGCGCGCTGCTCCTCTTTCGAAAGGCCGGCGCGGCTGTCGCTTCCCAGCACCAGAAAGGTGCACGCCTTGTTGACGCACTGCCGCTTGACGGATGGGAGACAGGTCGGCCCGCGGCAGTCAGATCGGTACTTCGTGAAGCGGTCTTCGACTTGATGGATGCCGACGATGGCGGCGCCCGACGCCGCGGTGACGAGCACGCCAAGCGCGATCGCACCGATCAGAAACCTCGTCCGAAGTCGAGAGGGCATAGTCTTTGCAAAGGCTACAGGCACGTCATTTCGCATCCGGGGTGGAGGTGAGCGCCGCGTGAATGAGATTGTGTGGAATCCCTCCGACGAGTACGTCGAGCGAGCCAACGTCACAAGGTTCATGCAAGCGCACGGCATCGGTTCGTACGAGGACCTGCTGAAGCGATCGACGGCAGACATCGAGTGGTTCTGGGACGCCGTCGTTCAGGACCTCGGGATCGAGTTCTACGAGCCGTACGACCGCGTCCTCGACCTCTCCAAAGGCAAGCCGTGGGCGACGTGGTTCCCCGGCGGACGGCTGAACCTGGCGCACAACTGCGTGGATCGGTGGGCCGAATCGACGCCGGAGCGTCCCGCCGTCGTGTACGAGGCGGAATCGGGCGACGTTCGAACCGTCAGCTACGCCGAGCTCCAGGCCATGGCGAATCGCCTGGCGAACGGCCTCCGCGAACTCGGAGTGGTGAGCGGCGATCGCGTCGGAATCTTCATGCCCATGGCGCCCGAGATCGTCGCGGCCACCCTGGCATGCGCGAAGCTCGGCGCGATCTACCTTCCGATCTTCTCCGGATTCGCTCCCGAGGCGGTGGCGACGCGACTTCAGGACGCCGACGCGAAAGTCCTCATCACCGCCGATGGGTTCTCCCGCCGCGGTTCCGCCGTCCCCATGAAGGAGACCGCCGATCAGGCCGTCGCCATGTCTCCGTCGGTCCAGCACGTCGTCGTGTGGCGTGGATTCGGACGGCGCGACGTCCCGTGGGACGAGCGGTGCGACCGGTGGTGGCACGAGCTGGCCGAGCGACAGGCCGCAACGTTCGAGAACGAGCGCCTCGATTCGGAACATCCGCTCTTCATCGCCTACACCTCAGGAACCA
>DASVPT010000066.1:0-2865 GCA_036389535.1 Actinomycetota bacterium | reverse complement strand
GCGGTCGTCGATCGCCACGGCAAAGACCGTGAAGACCAGGAAGAAAGCAAAGACGGCCTCCAGGACGAGCGCCTTTGGCGTCGTGATGCCGAATTGATGCCCAATGGTTGGGAGTCCGAGCTTCGTCTGCTTCCAGATCCTTTCCGGAAGCGCCAGGCGCAGGAGTCCCGCGCCCGCCGCGGCGCCGACGAACTGAGCCACGATGTACAGCAGCGCTCGAACGGTCTCGATCTTGCCGGCCACCCAGGCGCCCACGGTGACGGCGGGGTTGAAGTGACCGCCGGAGATGTGTCCCAAGTTCGACACCATCACGGCCAGGATGAGCCCGTGGGCGAAGGCGATGCCGACCATCCCGGGCACATCCGGTCTGAAGCCGAGGATCGTGACCGCACCCGCCCCGACGAAGACGAGGGCAAACGCTCCCACGAACTCCGCCGTCATCTGTTCTCGGATCGATTTCACTCTCTTCCCCTTTCGTTCAATGAAGCGTCTCGGGCAAAGCGCCCCGCGTAGTCTGCCGCACGGAAGGGATCGGCGCAGGACGCTGGGTACAATCGCGCCCGTGAAGATCCTGTTGGTTTCCTCAGACCCGAAGACTCGCGAGCTCATGGCGGTGCTGATGCCCAGCCTCAAGCGCTCGGTCGGCGAGGATCCCGAGTTCCTCGAAGCCCGTGACGGGGTGCGTGGCGCGGAGGTCGCCCGGCGGAGCATGCCGGATGCGGTGATCGCGGACGAGATCTCATCTCGGGCGGGAGCGTTCGCTCTGGCGCGAGATCTCCGCAACGGCGAGCCGGCGTTCGAAGGCCTGATCGCCATCCTGCTCGATCGAAAAGAGGACGAGTGGTTGGCCCGGTGGTCGGGCGCGGACGCGTGGTTCGTCAAGCCCGTGAACCCTTTCGAGGTCGCGGACACGATCACGGCGTTTGTCGACAACGGCGAGAAGGAGGCGGTTTGAAGATCAAGGTCATCCACAACGAGTGCGGCCGGGAGAGCCTCGTCCAGCAGATTCTGGAGACGCAGGGGCATTGCCCATGGGACGGGAAGCCCTTCAACGCCAACTACACCGCGGTCCTTTCCGAGGCGCTCGAGACCGCGGAGAACGCCGGGAACGTGCTGGACAATGCCCTCGAGAAGATCGCCGGCATGGATCCGGACGTGACCTTTGATCGTGAATCCCTCATCGGACCGCTCGAGGTCCACCTCGACCGGCTGGACGGGGATCGCAAACCGTGGAAGCGACGCCTCAACAGGTGATGCGGCCAGGCGCTCCGGCGGCCCCCGACCGATCGGAGGCGGCGGCGCGAAACGAGTTCACCGTCCGGGTCGCGGGACGAGACGGTGGATGGGAGGTCCAGATCGTAGCCCCCGGGGGCGATGTGATGTTGACTCGCGCGTGCTCCACCGAGACCGAGGCCAGAACCTTCGCCTCGACCGTCCAACAGCACATCTACTGGCTCTCGCCGGCGAAGTTCGTCGAGTACTACCGGTTGGAAGCGGGGGAGTGAGGGATGGGCTTCAACCCGATGCAGCCCGGAAAGATCAAGACCGGGGACCTGCTCCTGTTCCTGTTCGGGCTGGCGATGATCGCCGCCGCCCTCATCTGGGTCCTTCGCTGAGGCCGCGTCCGGCGTCCCGCTAGACGCGCTCCAGCACCATTGCCATTCCCATCCCGCCCGAGATGCAGAGGGTGGCCAGACCGAGGGAGTAGCCCTTCTCCCGCATCTCGTAGGCGGTGGTGAGAACGATTCGGGCACCGGTCATGCCGATGGGGTGCCCCAACGCGATGGCCCCGCCGTTCGGGTTCAGCCGGTCGTGGTCCAGCTTGAGCTCCCGATCACAGGCCAGGACCTGCGCCGCGAAGGCTTCGTTCAACTCGATGACGTCGAAGTCCTGCATCGAAAGGCCGGTCGCATCCAGAACCTTTCGCGTGGCCGGGACGACCCCGATCCCCATGTAGGCGGGGTCGACGCCTGCGGTGGCATACGCGACGATTCGGGCGAGCGGCTCGCGGCCCTCCCCCTTGGCCCGCTCTTCAGACATCAGGACGAGCGACGCCGCCCCGTCGGTGATTCCCGACGAATTCCCGGCGGTGATGGTCCCGGTCTCCTGGTCGAAGACCGGCTTCAGCTTCGCCAGCCCCTCCAGCGTCGTCTCGGCCCGGGGGTGTTCGTCTCGCTCGACCAGGACGGTCCCTTTCTTTCCGGCGACCTCCACCGGCACGATCTCTTTGGCCCTGCGATCGGCGGTGGCCTCAGCCTTCTGCTGTGATCGCAGGGCGAACTCATCCTGTTCCTCGCGGGAGATGTCGTACTTGCGGGCCAGGTTTTCGGCGGTTTCGCCCATGATCAGGCCACACAGCGGATCGAGGAAGCCGTCCCTATTCATGCCGTCGTACACCGTGGCGTTGCCCATTCGGTACCCGAACCGCATCCGGTCGAGCAGGAACGGCGTCCGGCTCATGTTCTCCTGGCCGCCGGCGACGACAACCTCCGTGTTGCCCAGCATCACCTGCTCGGCGGCCAGCTGGATGGCCTTCATTCCCGACCCGCAGGCCATGTTCACGGTGAACGCGGGCGTCTGCTCACCGAGTCCCGAACGGTAGGCCACCTGTCTGGCGGGGTTCGGTCCGTTCCCGGCCTGACGGGCGTGCCCGAAGACGAGCTCATCGACCCCTTGGGGCTCGATTCCGGCGCGCTCGAGGGCGGCGGTGGTGGCGCGGATGCCGAGATCCACGGCTGGTACCTCGGAAAACGAGCCCAGGAACTTGCCGACCGGCGTCCTGGCGCCCTCCAGAATGACGACGCGGTTCACTGATCGATTGTAACGATGCTGTCCGTTGCCCCCGGGCGGATGGCCTTGCGGGCC